>JAJZUH010000048.1 GCA_021847165.1 Pseudomonadota bacterium | reverse complement strand
CTTGCGCATTGCGCCAGTCGGGGCAGGGAACCGTGGCGTTCTGCTTGATCAATGCGCCATAGGCATCGCGGAACAATGCGACATCGGTGACCGACAGTGCACCCAGCGTCTCGCCGTGGTAGCTGTTTTGCAGGCTGATGAATTGCGTCTTCGCCGGTTTCCCGCTGTTGCGCCAGTAGTGGGCGCTCATCTTCAGGGAGATCTCCGTGGCCGAGGCGCCGTCCGATCCATAGAAGCAATGTCCCAGTCCGGCGGGGGCGAGCTCGCGCAATCGTTCCGACAGCTGGACCACCGGTTCGTGGGTAAAGCCGGCCAGCATGACATGTTCCAGTTTGCCGAGCTGGTCGGCGACGGCGGCATTGATGCGCGGATTGCAGTGGCCGAACAGGTTCACCCACCAGGAGCTCACCGCGTCCAGATAGCGCTGGCCGTCAAGGTCGTACAGCCACACGCCCTCGCCGCGCGCGACGGGAACCAGCGGCAACGTTTCGTGCCGCTTCATCTGGGTGCAGGGATGCCATACGGCGGAGAGGCTGCGGTCGAGGAGATCGGAGTTGGCTGACATACGCGGAATCATAACGGAGTTTGCCCGCACCGTAGGGCGGGTATGGAAATGTTGCGCGGGGGCGGTACCGGGACTACTGGCCGGATATTTCCCGGTTCGGCGGTAAATTATCGCCGTGCCCTTGAAATGGGACGAACGAGCCCCTATCATTAGCAGTCGCTGGCGGGGAGTGCTAACAGTCAGCGTGGCTGCCCGGCTGGAATGGCCGACTAAGCTCGACCCGCTCTCATACTTAATTTAATTCACTGTTTTCAGGAGATAAAGCATGAAAATTCGTCCCTTGCACGACCGTGTCATCGTCAAGCGTATGGAAGAAGAGCGTAAGACAGCGTCCGGTATCGTGATTCCCGACGCAGCTGCAAAGAAGCCATTGCAGGCTGAAGTGATATATGTTGGCCCTGGAAAGCTCGACAACAATGGCAAGCTCGTTCCGATGAGCGTTAAACCCGGCGACAAGGTTTTGATAGCTTCAGAATGGGCCGGCAAAGAATTCAAGTTTGAAGGACATGATTACGTGAACTTGGGTGAAGACGACATCATCGGCGTCGTCGAGGCCTAAGCAATAGCGCCAAAGCAATCAACGAATCACAGGAGAATAAACATGGCAGCAAAAGACGTGAAATTCCATGATGCAGCACGTGCCAAGATGGTCGTGGGCGTCAACATTCTGGCCGATGCGGTCAAGGTGACTCTGGGCCCCAAGGGCCGCAACGTGGTGCTGGACCGTTCCTACGGTTCTCCCACCATCACCAAGGACGGCGTGTCCGTCGCCAAGGAGATCGAACTGAAGGACAAGTTCGAGAACATGGGCGCGCAGATGGTCAAGGAAGTCGCTTCCAAGACCTCCGATGTGGCCGGTGACGGTACCACCACCGCGACCGTGCTGGCACAATCCATCGTGCAGGAAGGCATGAAATTCGTGGCCGCCGGCATGAACCCGATGGACCTGAAGCGCGGCATCGACAAGGCTGTCGTGGCCGCCGTCGAGGAACTGAAGAAGATCTCCAAGCCTTGCACCACCAGCAAGGAGATCGCGCAGGTGGGCAGCATCTCGGCCAACTCCGACACCGTGATCGGCGAGAAGATCGCCGAAGCGATGGACAAGGTCGGCAAGGAAGGCGTCATCACCATCGAAGACGGCCAGGGTCTGCAAGACGAACTGGACGTGGTGGAAGGCATGCAGTTCGACCGCGGCTACCTGTCGCCCTACTTCATCAACAACGCCGACAAGCAGATCGCTGCGATGGAGAACCCCTTCATCCTGCTGCACGACAAGAAGATCTCCAACATCCGCGACCTGCTGCCGGTACTGGAGCAAGTGGCCAAGGCCGGCCGTCCGCTGCTGATCATCGCCGAAGACGTCGAAGGCGAGGCATTGGCAACGCTGGTGGTGAACAACATCCGCGGTATCCTGAAGACCGTCGCCGTCAAGGCGCCCGGCTTTGGCGACCGTCGCAAGGCCATGCTGGAAGACATCGCCATCCTGACCGGCGGCACCGTGATCGCCGAAGAAGTCGGCCTCACGCTGGAGAAGACCACGCTGGCCGAACTGGGCCAGGCCAAGCGCATCGAGGTGGGTAAAGAGAACACCACCATCATCGACGGTATCGGCAAGGAAGACGCGATCAAGGCTCGCATCGCCAACATCAACAAGCAGATCGAGGAATCGACCAGCGACTACGACAAGGAGAAACTGCAGGAGCGCAAGGCCAAACTGGCCGGCGGCGTGGCAGTGATCAAGGTCGGCGCTGCGACCGAGGTCGAGATGAAAGAGAAGAAGGCGCGCGTGGAAGACGCATTGCACGCGACCCGTGCCGCGGTCGAAGAGGGCATCGTCCCCGGCGGCGGTGTGGCGCTGCTGCGCGCCAAGGCTGCCGTGGCCAAGCTGAAGGGCGACAATCACGACCAGGATGCCGGCATCACCATCGTGCTGCGTGCGATGGAAGCGCCGATGCGCGCGATCGCCCAGAACGCGGGCGACGAGCCTTCCGTGATCGTCAACAAGGTGCTGGAAGGCAAGGGCAGCTTCGGTTACAACGCTGCGACCAGCGAGTACGGCGACATGCTGGCGATGGGTGTGGTCGATCCGACCAAGGTCACCCGCACCGCGCTGCAGAACGCTTCTTCCATTGCCGGCCTGATGCTGACGACGGCCTGCATGGTTGCCGAGCTGCCGGAAGACAAGCCGGCGGCCGGCGGCATGGGCGGCGGAGACATGGGCGGCATGGGTGGCATGGGCGGCATGATGTAAGTCAGGCCTGGCGAGCGGTTCGATTGCCGAGTGCACTCGAACCGTTTGCTGCGGTTTGACCATGCGCTGTCAAAGATGCAAACGAACCCCACTTTGGTGGGGTTCGTTTTTTTGTGTTGCCCGCATTGCAGCTTGCCGCTACAATGCGCCCCTTCGTTTTGCCCACCCCGATGGGGATGGGCGCAAAAATGGCTCGGTAGCTCAGTCGGTAGAGCAGAGGATTGAAAATCCTTGTGTCGGTGGTTCGATTCCGCCCCGAGCCACCAACACCCAAAGGGCTTGCATGCGCGAGCCCTTTCAACTTTCTGCGACTCAAATGTACTCATGCAATTTCGGGAGTGAAGGCTGAAGTGAAAAAAGCGGCATGGATCGTTTCTTTGGCTTTGGCGCCATTCTTGTTGAGTGCCTGTGCCGCTACCTTCTGGAATGACGATCCCCAGCAGGATCTGGACGTCGGCGTGAAGAGCTTCGAGGAAGGCGATATGGCAACCGCGAAGCTGGTATTGAATCATCTGCTGAATCATTCTCCCGTGGATGGGGTGGCCAGCAAAGAGCAGAAGCTGACAGCGCATAAATACCTGGCTTTCATACACTGCATCAACGACGAAGTTGCCCAATGCCGGAGCGAGTTCGACAAGATCCTGAACATCGATCCGCAGTTCAAACTGAAACCGGAGGAGGAAGGGCATCCCAAATGGGGGCCGGTATTCCGCGAGGAGAAGGCCAGAATGGCCAGATAGCCAACCGATGGAGGCCCGAGCGACGCCGCCGAAACGCCAACCTCACAAGAAGCCCGACTTTCCAGCCGGGCTTCTTGCATTTCTGCGCACCTGACTTTTCCCCGGCTATGGCATTATGCAGACTTGGGGCAGCGGGGAGGCGGCCTCAAGACCGCAGCTGGGAGGATCGATGGCCATCAAGCCGTTCTGGAAGAAAATGCTGGTGCACAGAAATGCGAACGCCCTGTCGTTCTGGCTGGCGATAGTCTCGATTGCCGGCGTCCTGTTCCTCTACTACACGCAGAACTCCTTCCTTGAGGCATTCGAGGCCAAGACCTATGACCTGCGCTTCAAGGTCATGCGCGGGCCGATCCCGCCCAGCCCGAACATCGCTGTCATCGCCATCGACGAGAAGAGCATCGCCGAACTGGGGCGATACCCCTGGAGCCGCGACCGTTATGCGCACCTGCTGGACAGGCTGACTGCGGCAAGGGCGAAGGCGGTGATGTTCGACGCCTTTTTCCCCGAGCGCGAGAGCGTGGCGCACGACCAGCTTTTTGCCGCCGCCACCAGGCGTGCCGGCAATGTCGTGCTGGCGGTGGCCTTCGAATACGACAAGAACGGGCGCGTGGCGAACATCACCCGCAGCCTGCCGGAAATCGAGCGCGGCGCGATCGGGGTCGGGCATATCAACCAGTTGCCCGACGACGACGGCGTGATCCGCCGCTATCCGCTGTTGCTCGAGCAGGACGGCAAACAGACTCCCGCGCTGGGATTGATGGCGGCGATGCTGGCGCTGGACGAACACAAATTCGAAATCGGCGACTTCGACATCGCATTGGGCAGGCACCACATCCCGGTGGACGGGGAGAACCGGATGTGGATCAACTATGTCGGACCGCGCGGCGCTTATCCCCGTTATTCCTTTACCGACGTGATGAACGGGCGCGTCCCGGCGGCAGAGTTGCAGGGCAAGATCCTGTTTGTCGGAGCAACTGCACTGGGCGTCTATGACATGCGGGTGACGCCTTTCGACGGCAATACGCCCGGGGTGGAATTGCACGCCACGGTTGCCGACAACATCATCAGCGAGCGCTACATCCGCCAGGGTGGAGTCGAATCGCTGATCGACATGGCCTTCATCATTGCGATGGGTGCGCTGGCCTATTTCCTGACCATACGCTTGCGCCTGTACGGTGCGATCCCGGCGATGATCGTGCTGGTGTCGGCATATATCTGGTTCACCTATTACATGTTCACTGCGGGGGAGTGGCTCAATATCATCTATCCGACCCTGTCGGTCATTGTGTCACTGCTGGTCGGCGGCAGCTTCCGCTATCTGGTGCTGGAACGCAGCGCACGCGAGATGCGCTCGATGTTCTCCAGCTATCTGTCGCCCAAGCTGGTGGCGCGACTGGAGAAAGATCCGGAGGCGGCCAAGATCGGCGGCGACAACAAGGAAGTGACGGTGCTGTTTACCGATATCAAGGGATTCACCTCGTTCAGCGAGGCGCATCCGCCGCAGGAAGTGGTGTCGCGGCTGAATGAATATCTGGGCGCCATGGTGCAGGTGATCGAACAGCACGACGGCACGATCGACAAGTTCATCGGCGACGGCATCATGGCCTATTGGGGGGCGCCGCTGGCGCAGCCCGATCACGCCAGGCTGGCGATCGACTGCATCAAGGTGATCGACCGGCGCATGAAGGAATTGCACAAGACGTGGCTGCAGAGCGGGGTGGAGCCGTTCGTGATCCGCGGCGGCATCCAGTCCGGCGAGGTGGTGGCAGGAAATGTCGGCCTGGCCGGCAAGAAGATGGAATATACGGTCATCGGGGATACGGTGAACCAGGCTGCGCGGCTGGAAGGAACGGCAAAGTACTACGGCGTGAGCTATCTGGTGGGCGAAGAGACCTACAAAAGGACCCGCGAGATCTGCAGCTACCGCGAGATAGACAAGATCCGCGTGGTGGGGAAGCATTTGCCCGTTACCATATATGAACCGCTGGACGGCCTGTCGATGCTGGATGCGCAGACCGCAAAACGGTTCGAGGCGGCACTGGCCGCATACCGGGCAAAAGAATGGGAGCAGGCACTGGCAGGATTTAAGGCGGTGCAGACGGACGCGCCCGAGGATAAACCCAGTAAAATATACGTGGAACGTTGCGGGTATTTCATGCAGAACCCGCCGGGAGACGATTGGGACGGCGTGTTCAATCGCGCAGAAAAATGAACGCCGTGGCCGCGCAGACGCAATGAATGCGGGCGACCGGGGAGTAGACTTAATACTTTGATGGATTGGATCGAGGACATGCGAAACATATCGATAGTGATTTCATTGCTGCTGCTTTCATTCGCGGCCCATGCCGCCGACACAGGGGCAGGCACGACCAACGGATTCTCCAAGGCGGATTTTCGCGGTGAGATTGCAGCGCCCAAGTTGCGCAAATTGCTCGGCGTCGGCGGCGACAGGCTGTTCATCGCCAAGCAGGATGGCCCGGTGGAGGTGCTGGACAAGGACGGCAAGACGCTCATGACGCTGGCGCCGAAGAGTGGCGATATCGAATTGACCAGGAAGCCGGAGGCGGCTGCGGTCGCCGGCGGGACGATCTACGTGGTGGACAGCAAGCTGAACCAGGTCGTCATGTATGACCTGGCGACGGGGAAATATCTGGGCCGGTTCGGCAGCAAGGCGGGCGGCAACCTTGCCAGCGACGTTGCGCTCGACGAGCCGCAGGGCATCGCCGTGCACGAAGGCGTGGTGTATGTCGCCGATACCGGCAATGGTCGGATACAGATGTTCGGCATCAACGGCGTCTTCCTCTCCACCCTGGCCTTGAGCCAGGCGGCATCGGGCGCGGCGGAAAAGGACAAGGCCTGGAAGTTGGGCGAGCCGGCCGACATCGCGCTGGATGTGCAGGGACGCATCTACGTGCGCGATGCGGACGACAGATCGATCAAGATATACGGGGCGAACGGGGCTTACGTGCGTTCCTTGCCCAAATCGGGCAAGCCGGTCGCGCTGGGCGTGGCGGAAGACGGCATTTATGTCGCCGACGAAAGCAGCTTCACCATCCTGAAATATGACTTCGATGCCAACCTGATGTACACCTTCGGCTCCGGCGGCGAAGGCAAGGCGCAGTTCAAGAACCTGTCCGGCATGGCGGTGGACAGGTCGCAACAGGTGTTTGTCGGCGATGCCAGGAAATCGCTGATCGATGCGTTTGCCGTCGAGGCCGGCAAGCCGCTCGACCTGCTGCCCAGAACAGCAGGCCGGGCTTCGGTGAAATGGTTGTCCAGCATTCCGGTGGAAGCGGGAGCGCTGGCAGGGGACGGCAAGGAAACCTTCTATGCGGTGGGCAAGGACAGGAAGAGCCTGCAGGTGATCCGCAAGGGCGCGCTGGCCGGCGAGATCAAGCTGGACAACATGCAGTTATCCGCCGTGACGGTGGACAAGGCCGGCGCGATCTGGGTGCTGGACCGCAAGGGCGCGCGGGGGGCGAAGCTGGACGAGACGGGCAAGGTGCTGCTGAGCTTCGGCAGCGAAGGCAGCAAGGCGGGGCAGTTCGACAATCCCTCGGCCATTGCGGTGTCGTCCTCGGGCATGGTATTCGTGGCCGACCGCTCCAATCACAATGTGCAGATCTTCCGGGCCGACGGCGTGTTCCTGAATGCGCTGAACGGCGAGAATTCGGGCAAGTTGCGCGAGCCCGTCGCCATGGCGTTCGATCAGCACGACAACCTGTACATCCTCGACGCGGCACGCGACAGCGTGCTTGCTTATTCAGCCAATGGGCAGTCGGCCGGCGAGTTCGGCAAGACCAAGGAGGGTGGTAGCCTGTTGTCCAGGCCCGTGGCGCTGATCGCTGCGAACGATGAAGTGATGGTGCTGGACGGCAATCAGGTGAAGGTGTTCTCGCCCAAGGGGCAGTTGCTGCATTCGTTCGGTGCCAAGGGTTCGGGTGCCGGCGCATTTGACGATCCGGTCGCCATGGCGTATGGCGGCGGTTCCGGTTTCGCGGTCTCGGATAACGGCAACAAGCGCGTGCAGATGCTGGCATCCTTGTGCAAGCCGGAAGCGCCGCAGCAACTCGAAGCGCAAGGCAAGGTGCACTCCGTCGAACTGCACTGGGCTGCGGCAACCGCCGCCTGCATCAAACAGTATCGCATCTACCGCTCCGGCAGCGAGAGCGGAGGTTTCGTGCCGGTCGGCACCAGCCCGAACAACCAGTTTGTCGATCAGGATCTGGATGCCGGCGCACATTATTATTACCGCGTCGGTGCGGAGACGGACGCCGGGTTCGAGGGCGCAACCAGTGCCGCAGCGGGTGCTGTGCCGACGAAATTCGTCCCGCCCGTGCTTGCGGCGGTACAGGTGACGACCACGCCGTGGCAGGTGAAACTGAACTGGGCGGCAACCGATGCCAAGTACTTCAGCGCCTACCGCATCTACCAGAAGGAGGGGGATTCCTACACGAAGATCGGTGAAGTCACCCAGCCCGAATTCATCAAGGACGGATTGACGCCGGAGACCGGATATACCTACTACGTGTCGACGGCCAGCAGCGACGGTACCGAATCGGAGAAGCTGGCCGTCGAGGCGGCCACGCAGGTATTCAACCGCCCGCCGCTGGAGATCGAAGTGGTGCAGTTGCGCGACGTGTTCTCCAACTCGTACAAGATCTACGAACGCGACGGTATCGGGCGCATCAAGCTGATCAACAATACCAACAAGAGCATGGAGCGGCTCAAGGTCACGTTCCAGCTGCGCGACTTCATGGACTTCCCGACGGAAACCAAGCTGGACAAGCTGTTGCCGGGACAAAGCCAGGAAGTGCCGCTCAAGGCGGTGTTCAACAACAGCATCCTGACGCTCACCGAAGACACGTCGGTGCAGGCGATGATCGAAGCCAGCTATTTCGAGAACGGCAAGCGCGTCACGTTCAGCAAGAATCCGACGGTGAACATCTACGACAAGCACCGGCTGACCTGGGACGATCGCGACCGCTATGCCGCTTTCGTCACGCCCAAGGATCCGCCGGTGTTGAATATCGTGCGTTCGGTGGTGACCCAGTTCAAGGAGACCAAGGATCAGGCGCAACTGTCCGCTGCCGTCTTCGATATGCTGGGCGTGTACGGCATGACCTACATCCCGGACCCGAGCAATCCCTACCAGGTCAGTTCGGGCAAGGTGGATACGGTCGATTACGTGCAGTTCCCGCGCGAGACGCTGGAGCGCAAGTCGGGCGACTGCGACGACCTGGTCGCCCTCTACTCTGCCGCGCTGGAAAGCATGGGGATCAACACCCGCGTGCTGGAAGTGCCCGGACACATGTTCATGATGTTCGACAGCGGTATCGCGGCCGACCAGGATGGCTATACCATGGACAACATGTACGTGATCTACCAGGACCATCTGTGGATACCGGTGGAAACCACGCTGTTGGGCAGCGCCTTCGTCAAGGCTTGGGAGAAGGGGGCCGCAACCTACTACAAGTGGAAGGACAAGGACATGACCGTGCTTGATGTGCATACCTCATGGGAGACATACAAGCCGGCCAGCCTGCCGGACTCGAACCAGAAACAGGGCGACATATCGCGCACCGAGATCGAGAAGAAGTTCCCCGGCGATCACATGTCGGTGCTGAAGATCAGTTCGCAGACCAAGACACGCCGCTATCTGGCCGCGATCAAGAAGAACCCGTCGGACGTCGATGCGCACCTGCAGATGGGCATCATCCTGGCCAAGGCCGGGGATCGCGACGAGGCGATGAAGTATTTCGACAAGGTGCTTGCACTGGACCCCAAAAACGCGGCGGCGATGAACAATCGCGGCAATATCTTCATGATCCAGGACAAGCACCAGGAGGCGCAGAAAGCCTATCTGGCAGCGACCCAGCTTGCGCCCAAGGACGCCAAGGTCTGGGTCAATCTGGCGCGGGCCTACAAGGCCGGCAACGATGTCAAGAAAGCCAAGGCGGCCTTCGTCAAGGCGCAGTCGCTCGATCCGGCGGTCAAGGAAGAGCACCGTGCGCTGGAATTGGAGCTATTGAATGCGATTTGAGACGGATGTATCGTTGCACCAGTAGCCGTGCTTAAAGTGAGGAGATTCACATGAAAAGGATGATCGCGATCGCATTGCTGGGGGCCGTGCTTGCTGCACCGGCATACAGCGCGGACGACAAGCAGGACGGCGGCTCGCTGTGGGAGCGCCTGCGCCGGAAGATCGAACTGCTGACACCGCGGAAAAAGATCACCACGACGACGGCAGTCGGGGGCGTGCGCGGTTCGCTGGCGGATGCAGACGACGTCTATTGGAAAGGCGAGGCCAATACCCAGCCTGTGGAGGAAGAGGAATTGGCGGCGTTCAAGAAGGCGCTCGCCTTGTACGATGCGGGCGATATGCCGGGCGCGCAGGCCGGATTTGCCGATTTCGTGAAGAACCATCCCGACAGCCGCCTGCGGCCGGATGCGGAACAGGCCTTGGCCCAGCTGCAGGCGAAGAAATAGTCCTGTCAAGCGCGGGAGGCGGGTCGGCTGGTGTTCGGGTCGTCCAGACTCTATAATCCGCCTCCTTGCGCAACCGGATAGTCGTTCATTCCCATGCAGTTATTAACTTTCGGCATCAACCATCAGACCGCGCCGCTCGCCGTGCGCGAGCAGATCGCGTTCAATGCCGAGACGCTGGATGTCGCCCTGCGCGACCTGGTGGGCAACGGTGCGGCAAAGGAAGCGACCATCCTGTCCACCTGCAACCGTACCGAAATCTACTGCAGCACCACTGCGCCCACCCAGGCGGTCGGCTGGCTGGCCGACTATCATCATCTGCCTGTCGCCGAGATCGAACCTTATATCTATCGCCTGCCGCAGGAGCAGGCGGTCAAGCATGCTTTCCGCGTTGCCAGCGGGCTGGATTCCATGGTGCTGGGCGAACCGCAGATCCTGGGCCAGATGAAGCAGGCGGTGCGGCAGGCCGAGCAGGCCGGCACCCTGGGTTTCCTGCTGCACAAGCTGTTCCAGCGCACCTTCTCGGTAGCCAAGGATGTTCGCACGCAGACCGAGATCGGCGCCAACCTCGTTTCCATGGCGGCGGCTGCAGTCAAGCTCGCCGAGCGCATCTATCCCAGCATCAGCGACCAGCGCGTCCTGTTTATCGGCGCGGGCGAGATGATCGAATTGAATGCGGTGCACTTTGCCGCCCGCAATCCCAAACACATCACCGTCGCCAACCGCACCCTGGAGCGTGCGCAGGTCCTGGCCCGGCGCATCAACGGCCACGCCATCACGCTGAACGAGCTTCCCGAACAGCTGGCGCAGCACGACATCGTGGTCACTTGCACCGCCAGCCCCCTGCCGATCCTGGGCAAGGGCATGGTCGAGCGTGCACTCAAGGCGCGCAAGCATCGCCCCCTGTTCATCGTCGATCTGGCCGTGCCGCGCGACGTGGAAAAGGAGGTCGCCGAGCTGAGCGACGTGTTCCTCTACACCGTGGACGACCTGTCCGATGTGGTGCGCGACGGTCTGGATGCGCGCCAAGGCGCAGTGCGCGAGGCCGAGGTGATCATCGACTCCGGCGTCAACGAATTCATCCACTGGATGGAATCCCGCGAGGTGGTTCCGACGATCCGCGCGTTGCGCGATCATGCGGAACGGCAGCGCCGCAGCGAAA
>JAJZUH010000047.1 GCA_021847165.1 Pseudomonadota bacterium | reverse complement strand
GCCGTCAGATTGGTCGGGAAGGAGCGCGCCAGCACGTTGTAATCCTGCACTGCCTTGATGTAACGGTTGCGTGCCACGGTGATGCGGTTCTCGGTGCCTTCGAGCTGCGCCTGCAAGTCGCGGAACACCGCGTCTGATTTCAGCTGCGGGTAATTCTCCGACACCACCATCAGCTTGCTCAAGGCCTGCGTCAGTTCGCCTTGCGCGGATTGGAACTGGGCGAACGCTTTCGGATCGTTGATCAGTGCCGGTGTCGCCTGGATGGTGCCCACCTTGGCACGCGCTTCTGTCACGCCGATCAGCACATCCTTCTCTTGTTGCGCGTAACCCTTCACCGTATTGACCAAGTTGGGGATCAGGTCGAAACGGCGCTGGTACTGGTTCAGCACTTCAGACCAGTCAGCCTTGATCTGTTCGTCTTTCGTCTGAAAATCGTTGTAGCCGCAACCGCTCAACAACACTGCCAGCAGAATCACCAATAATGCGCGCATCGTCAAATCTCCTTGGTTGAACTGAATTACATATGGAAAAACTATAGCACTAAACCGCCTGCCCGGCGGCATACCCCGACGCCCACGCCCACTGGAAGTTGTAGCCGCCCAACTGGCCGGTAACGTCCGTCACTTCGCCGATGAAATAAAGACCGGGCACATCGTTGCACTCCATCGTCCTGGATGACAGCACATGCGTATCCACCCCGCCGCAGGTCACTTCCGCTTTGCTGTAACCCAATGTTCCGGTCGGGGTGATCTGCCAATCCTTCAGCTTGTCGGCCAGTGCGCGCAGTTCTTTCTGGGCATACTGGTTGAGCGGCTTGTTCTCCATCCATTGCGTGGCAATGATCTCGGCCAGCCGTTTAGGCAGGTACTGCGCCAGAAAGTTGCCCAGCAACATCTTGCTGCCGCGCTGTTGCGCAAAGATTTCCTGCATGTCGTGATCGGGCAGCAGATCTATGGACAGCGGTTTGCCCGCTTCCCAGTAGGACGAGATTTGCAGGATGGCCGGGCCGCTCAGGCCGCGATGAGTGAACAGCAGGTTCTCGCGGAAACTGCGTTTGCCGAAACTCACGACCGCCTCCACGGAGACACCGGATAATCCGGCATACATTGCCCACTCTTCGGGATGGAAGCTGAGCGGCACCAGACCCGGCTTAAGCCTGGTCATGGGAATGCCGAACTGCTCGGCAACCTTGTATCCGAACGGAGTGGCGCCGATCTTGGGGATGGACAAGCCGCCGGTGGCGATGACCAGTGCGGCGGCACGGAATTTCCCGCGCGTCGTGGTCACGTGAAACGCATCGCTGCGTTCGATCTTTTCCACGCTGCATGGCATGCACCAGCGCACCCCGGCCGCATCGCATTCCGATCTGAGCATGGCGATGATCGCTTCCGAACCGTCGTTGCAGAACAGCTGACCAAGCGTCTTCTCGTGATAGCCGATGCCGTGCCTGTCCAGCATGGCGATGAAATGTTGGGGCGTGAAACGCGCGAGTGCGGAACGGCAGAAATGCGGATTGTGCGACAGGTAGTTATCCGGCCTGGCATTCAGATTGGTGAAGTTGCAGCGCCCGCCGCCGGAAATGCGAATTTTCTCGGCCAGTTTGGGCGCATGCTCCAGCAGCAGAACCGAGCGCCCGCGCTGAGCCGCGGTCAAGGCGCACATCATTCCGGCAGCGCCGGCTCCGACGATCAGCACATCCAAGCTGGCTGTATTCATCAATGCTGCATCGCGTGAAGCTGAACGAATTCATCTACAGCAGCGCGATATTCCAGCGGCGCAATGATGGCGTTGTTGTTGTGCTCGCCGCCTTCGATCAGTTTCAGCGACTTTTGCGGCGGCGCCCGCTCGAAAAGGCGCTGGCTCATCTGGTAAGGCACCAGGTTGTCCCATGTCCCGTGGATCAGCAGCAGCGGTATCTTCAGGCTGCCTATCTTGCCCAGCGAATCGAAACGCTGGTTCAGCAACGGCTCCACCGGCAGATATGGATATTCGAGTTCACCCATATCCACCAGCGAAGTGAAGCTGCTCTCTGCGATGACACCCGCCGCTTCCGGGTGGTGTACTGCCAGATCGATGGCGATGGCCCCCCCCAGCGAGTGGCCAAATATGAAGGTTCGTTTCGGGTCGCTAGCGCGTTGCCTGAGCAGATAGTTCCAGCTGGCATCGGCATCCTCATACACTTTGGATTCGGTGGGCTCTCCGCCGCTGCTTTTGCCGTAACCGCGATAATCGACCATCAGCAGGTTGTAGCCCATGTTGTGAAAGCGCGCGGCCTTGTCCATGTCCAGCGCGGCCGAGATGTTCCTGTCGTTGCCGTGCAGAAAAAGCATGGTCGGCGCATCGGCATTCGCCGCAGATATCCACCATGCAAACAGGTCGCCGCGCTCAGCACCGCTGCCGGAAGGGATGTGGATTTCCTCGAATTTCATGCCGAGCCGTTCCGGCGTGGTCTGCAGCATCGCGACCGGCTTGAATATTTTCTCCCGCTGCGTTGCCCACATATAGGTGCACACCGACAGATACCCCAGTACCGCGAGCATCAGCGTCCAGCGGATACGCCTGGACCACTTCAGGATGACGGCTGTTCTTCCAGTTTTTTCCATATGCACGCCCCTTTGCTGGCCTTCTCGATGTCTGCCAGCTGCGCGCTGTGCAGTGCAAGCTCTTCTGCGCTGGCCGGCAACACGCGCACGTTCAGGCGGATGGCCTCGCCTGCGGCGGTGAATTGCACGCCGTCCTCTTCGGAACGCTCGTCACCGAGCAGGCTTTCCTGTCCCCGCGTCATGCCCAGGTAGACTTCCGCCAGCAGTTCGGTATCCAGCAATGCGCCGTGCAGTGTGCGGTGCGAGTTATCGATCTGGTAACGGTCGCACAGCGCATCCAGATTGTTCTTCTTGCCCGGATGCAGCTCCTTGGCCACCTTCAGGGTATCGATCACCGGATTGGTCAACGATGGCAGGCCGGCAAGGGCCAGCTCGGCATTGAGGAATCCGATATCGAACGGGGCGTTATGGATGATCAGTTCGGCGCCGGCAATGAACTCCAGCAATGCCGGGGCGATCTCGGCGAATTTGGGCTCGTCCTGCAACCGGTCAAGCGTCAGCCCGTGCACTGCCGCCGCGCCTTCGTCGATCTCGCGTTCGGGGTTGAGATAACGATGGAACGTCCGCTCGGAAACCTTGCGCCCGTTCAATTCGATGGCGGCAACCTCGATGATGCGATGCCCCTGTTTCGGATCCAGCCCCGTGGTTTCCGTGTCCAGCACGACCTGCCTCATGCTTCCCCTCTCAATGTCTCGATACCCTTGTTGGCAAGCTGGTCCGCCCGCTCGTTGCCGTCATGGCCGGCATGTCCCTTGACCCATACCCACTCGACGTGGTGCTGCTCCGCCAAGGCATCCAGCCTGCGCCACAGGTCCTCGTTCTTGACCGGCTTCTTGTCGGCCGTCTTCCAGCCGCGCCGTTTCCAGTTATGCACCCATTCGCTGATGCCCTGCTGCACATATCTGGAATCGGTGTGCAGGCGGACCCGGCATTGGCGTTTCAACGCTTCCAGCGCAGAGATCGCCGCCAGCAGCTCCATGCGATTGTTGGTGGTATGCGCCTCGCCGCCGTAGATCTCGCGTTCCTTGCCCTGGGTGCGCAGCAATGCGCCCCAGCCGCCGATACCGGGATTCCCCTTGCAGGCCCCGTCTGTATAAATTTCGACTATCTCACTCATCGTTTCCATTCTTCTTTTGCGTCGCGCCCTTGTTCAGCTTGGGCGTGACCGGCAAGAGGTTTCTTACCAGTCCATGGTTCCATTGCGGCTTGATGAGACGCATCCCCGGCACGCGCTTGATGGCATGCAGGAAATACACACCACCGCTCACCGCCCACCAGCGGTCTCCCGCTTTCTCCATGAAGGCGAAGCGTTCCAGCCACTTCGTGGTATGCAGCGGCGGCGCATAGGCGGCAAAGCGTCCACCTGCGATCTCGAAGCCAAGCAGCGCCAGCCAGTCCTTCAGGCGTGGCAGGCGGATGAATTGTCCGCACCACGGGTATCCCTGTTTTCTGCCCAGCGCGCGGTGCATGCCCCACAAGCTGAACGGATTGAACCCGGTGATGATCAGATTTCCCTCCGGCCTCAGCACCCGTTCCACTTCGCGCAATATCTGGTGCGGGTTCTCTGCAAATTCCAGCACATGCGGCAACACCACCAGGTCCAGGCTGTCGCAGGCGAAAGGCAGCTCATCGCAACACAAGCGCACGTCATTGCCGGCCAGTGCGCCCGCAGTGAAGCGCAGCGGCATGCGGCTCCTGCCCAGAAAATCGTGCTCCGGCAATCCCAGCTGCACGGCGTTGAAGCCAAAGATATCACTGACGGTATGGTCGAAATACGCCTGCTCGCTGGCCAGCACATATTGGCCCTGGCCGCTGGCGAACCATTCGCTCAAACTTTGCGCAGTTAACTTACAATTCGGCATCCGACCCTCGTTCATATCATGCTCACCATCGACGGCATCCCGGCTCTGCAAGACAACTACATCTGGCTACTCCAGCATGCAGGGCATGCCGTTGCCGTCGATCCGGGCGAGGCTGCGCCTGTACTGGATTTCCTGCATGAGAATAATCTGCAGCTTGACGCGATCCTGTGCACCCATCGCCACCACGATCACGTTGATGGCATCGAGGAATTGCGCGCAGTATATAACGTGCCGGTGCATGGGCGAAGCCATCCGAACAATCCGCACATCACCCATGACTTGCGCGAGGGAGACCGCCTCAAGCTTGAGTACCTGGATGCGACCTTCGACGTCATCGAGGTGCCAGGCCACCTCGACGACCATATCGCTTTCATCGCCCCGCAGATGGTATTTTGCGGCGACATCATGTTCGGCGCCGGTTGCGGCAAGAATTTCGAAGGGACGGCCGCACAACTGCACCGCTCGTTGCAGCGCCTGGCCACCCTGCCCGACGATACCCGCGTCTATTGCGCACACGAATACACCGCCTACAACCTGCCTTTTGCGCTTGCCTGCGAGCCGAACAACCCGGACATCCGGCAACGCATCGCCGACACCCGGCGCATGCGCGCAGAAAACCGGGCTACCGTCCCGTTCACCCTTGCCCTGGAAAAAGCGACCAACCCGTTCCTGCGGTGTTCCAGCCCTGAACTCATCCGAACCCTGCAAGCCCGAGGTCTCGGCAGCACTGACGAAACTGCCGTATTTGCTGCCTTGCGCAACTGGCGCGATCGTTTTTGATTGCGGGAAACAGCGTTCTAGTTTATCCTGCGCGCCCTTTCGGAGAGGTGGATGAGCGGTTTAAGTCGCACGCCTGGAAAGCGTGTGTGGGGTAATACCCCACCGCGGGTTCGAATCCCGCCCTCTCCGCCAGATACAAAACCGTCCCTGCTGACGGTTTTTTTATTCGCCGGGCAAACCTTAGGTCCATCCTTGCCGCGCATGACAGCGCCCACGTGTGCCGCTGCGTGAATGTGCTTGCCGCATTATGTGGCCGACTATATAGTCGGCGGCGAGAGGCGCCTCGCCCGGCCAGCCTCCATCCGCCACTGCCATGCACGATGAGCAATAACTTTATAGCGAAACTCCAGAACAGATTGCCGGAATCGCACGCCAAGTCGTTCACCGGCCTGATTCTTGTCGGCCTGCTCATCGTTGCACTGCCCCTGATACTGCCGCTCATATACAGCACGACATCCATCAGCCAGCTTTCCAAACAAAGCCGGCAGGCAGTCAATCAGGCAGAACAAATCGCGCATCTCAGCCGTATCCTGGTCGATCAGGTGTCGGCGATGGAACGCAGCACCCGGCTCTCGCTCATCCTGTCGGACAAATCCCTGCTGAAGGGGTATTACCAGAGCCACGAAAAATTCCGCGAGGCACTGCAGAACCTTGCCAAACTCCCCCTCACCGACAAGCAGCAACAGTTGCTGCTTGTCATGGATACGGCGGAAGCGTCGATCTTTTCGCGCGTACAGAGCATCACGCTTGCGCATAAAAAGGCAAGCAAGCGGAATATCGACTTCACTCCCCTGATGGACTCGACGCAAGCATTCCTGAACCATGGTGAGGCCCCGGTCGAACGCGAGGTGGAAGCAATGCAGGAAATGGCCGGGCAGGCGAACAGGGTCACCATCTGGTTGCTGATCAGCCTGGTGCCACTGGCCTTGCTGCTGGCATTCGGCTTTTCCCTGCTGATCACCCGGCCCATCCGGCAGATCGACGATGCGATCAGGTCGATGGGCAACGGCGAACTCTCGCACAGCATCAAGATCGACGGCCCCCAGGATCTGCAGCAACTGGGGGAGCGGCTGGACTGGATGCGCCTGCGCCTGCTGGAGATCGAGGAGCAGAAATCCACCTTCCTCCAGCATGTCTCGCACGAGCTCAAGACTCCGCTCACCTCGATCCGGGAAGGCGCCAACCTCCTCACTGACGGGATTGCCGGACCATTGACCGCACAGCAGAATGAGATAGCGAGAATACTTTCTGCCAACAGCATTCAGTTGCAGAAACGAATCGAAGACCTGTTAAACTTCAGTGCGCTGCAGGCAGGAAAAGCTGCGCTGCATTGGCAAAAAGCGGCATTGCGGACGATCCTCGAATCGGTGTTGCACGATCAATATCTGGCGATAACCAACAAATCCCTGCAAATCGATCTTCAATGCCCTGATTTATCGCTTGAATGCGATGTGCAGAAAGTCCGGACCGTGGTGGACAATCTGCTATCCAACGCAATCAAATATTCACCGCCGGGCGGACCGATTAAAATCTGCGCGGCGAATATCGACAATAATGTCAGGCTGGAAGTGCTCGATCACGGCCCCGGCATAGACCCTATGGACAGAGAAAAAATTTTTGATGCCTTCTATCAGGGACGCAAGGCGCCCCAAAGCCATATCAGGGGCACCGGACTCGGGCTGTCCATCGCCCGCGAATACGTGATGGCGCACGGCGGTTCGATCGAATTGATGGAAAGCAATCAGGGCACGTGCTTCCGCGTCACCCTTCCCCTGACCCGCGCTACCGCTGCATCATGAGCCTGCAAATTCCACACCTCCCGATCCTGAACGTGCTCGCGGCGGCAGCCCTGCTCTCCGCCTGCTCCGTGCTGTCGCAATTCCGCCCGTCGGCGCACCTCGCCGCCTGCCCGCCACCACCGGGGATTGCACTGTCGTCGAATCAGGCCATGCGCTACTACACCTGCCTCGGCACATTGGCCGACGCGGATATCAACAAGGAATACCAGGCCACCAACCGGAGCTTCGCGACAACCGGGAGCGATTCCGATCGCCTCCGGCTGGCGATGCTGCTCTCGCTGCCCGATACCGGTTTTCGCAGCATTGCCACAGCACTCGACCTGCTGCAACACCTGCCCGCAGGGACGGCATCCGCCCCCTCCGAACTGCAGGATATCGCCGGCATGTTGACCCGGTTGCTCGCCCAGCAGCTGCGGGCTGATATGACGGTCGACGATCTGACCAGGGCGCTCGCTGCCGAAAAAGCGCATGCCGAATTCCTGCAAGGCAAGATCGACGCGGTCAAGGACCTTGAAATCAACCTGATACACCGGGATCAGCCATGAGTGCAACGCAACAAACGCCAGCGCGCAGAATACTGATCGTGGACGACGATGCCGACCTGCTGCAGCTGCTTTCCATGCGCCTGCGCTCCGCCGGTTTCGAGGTGGACACGGCAAACAGCGCCGAGGCGGCAATCAACAGCCTGGACATTTCCAGGCCGCATCTCGTGATCACGGATATGCGCATGCAGGGCATGGACGGCATGGCGCTGTTCGAACACATCCACAAGAGCATACCGACCCTGCCCGTGATCATGCTGACTGCACATGGCACCATCCCGGATGCGGTCGAGGCCACGCAACGCGGCTTGTTCGGCTATCTGACCAAGCCATTCGACAGCAAGGTGCTGCTGGATCAGGTCGCAAAGGCGCTCCAGATCTCGTTCGCGGCGGCCGTGCCGCCCGGGAAGGCGAACGACTGGCGTGCCGGCATCATCACGCAAAGCCCGGTGATGGAAGACATCCTGACCAAGGCCAAGCTGGTGGCCGAAGGGGATGCAAGCGTGCTGATCTGCGGCGAGAGCGGCACCGGCAAGGAGCTGCTTGCGCATGCCATACATAATGCCAGCCCGCGTGCGCAGCAGCCGTTTGTGGCAATCAATTGCGCGGCCATTCCCGAGCAGCTGCTCGAATCCGAGCTATTCGGCCATGTCAAAGGTGCTTTCACGGGGGCTGTGCGCGACCACAAGGGACTGTTCCAGTCGGCGATGGGCGGCACCGTATTCCTGGACGAGATCGGCGACATGCCGCTGGTGCTGCAAGGCAAACTGTTGCGGGTGCTGCAGGAAAAGCAGGTGACTCCCGTTGGCGCGACCCAGTCCGTTCCGCTCGATGTGCGCATCATCTCCGCCACCCATCGCAACCTGAGTGCCGAGATCGCTGCCGGCAACTTCCGCGAGGATATCTATTACCGCCTGAATGTGGTGGAACTGGCGATTCCGCCGCTTTCCCGGCGCAGGGAGGATATCCCGCTGCTGGCCAAACATTTTCTGGCGGTCCTGGCCGAAAAATACAACAGGAAAACCAACGGATTCTCTGCAGAGGCGATGGAAACGCTGATCAGCGCGCCCTGGCCGGGCAACGTCAGGCAATTATTGAATGTGGTCGAACGCAGCGTCGTGCTGAGTACCGCCCCGCTCATCTCCTCCGTGCTCGTCCAGCAGACGATCCATAAGGAAGAAGAGATGCTGATGTCGCTGGAAGAGGCCAAAAGCCGTTTCGAACGCGACTACCTGATCCGCATTCTGAAGATCACGGAAGGCAACGTGACCCAGGCGGCAAAACTGTCCAAACGCAACCGTACCGAATTCTACAAGTTGCTGCAGAAGCATCAGCTCAATCCGTCGCTGATCCGGCAATCGCAGGACCTGCCGACATAAGCTGACTGCACTGCCTCCCAGGCAGGGCGAGCATCCGTTCGCCTGCATCCACGCCGGCGCCCGATCACGCACCGGACGTGTGATGGGCAATCAATTTGTCGATGAACTGGCGCAGAAAGTGATCGGGCTGCGAACTGTGGAAGCGGTCGAACTCCGCTCCCCGGCTATAGGCGATCACAGTGGGGAAGCCGCGTACCTTGTGCTTGCCGGCAATGCGCATGTTCTCGTCGGCATCCACCTTGGCCAGCAGGAACTTGCCCTGATACTCCTTCGCCAGCCTCTCCAGATGCGGCCCCAATACCTTGCACGGCGCACACCACTCCGCGCCGATGTCCAGCAGGACAGGCAATTCCTGTGAGCGGACGAGCACGCGCTCGTCGAAATTGGCTTCTTCCACGTCATAAGAAAAAGGATGCGGGTCTTGCATGTGCATGGTTAATCTGTTCCTTTAAGTCGGGTGCTGTTTGTAAAGATTAGGGGTACACTACCCCAATACGATTTGATGGTGAATTAACGGCGACGCTATGCTACCAGACAATGCAATTCGTTTTGAGGCTGCAGATCGGACATGGCTGGACCATCTGGTTATGGAGCACGGAAATTCCCCGTCCAGCCTGTTGCAGATATTGAGGGGCATGCAGGAACATTTCGGGCATATCCCGGCCCACCTTGTCTCCCGCCTCGCCGATCAATTGGCCATTCCGCGCGCGCGCATTGAAAGCGTCGCCTCGTTCTACTCCTTCCTGCATTTCAAGCCGCACGGCGAATACCGCGTCCTGTTCTCCGACAATATCACCGACCGCATGTCGGGAAGCACGGCATTGATGGATCTGATGTGCCAGCAACTGTGGCTGCAGCCGGGCAAGCTCTCCGAAGACGGACTGGTCAGCATCGACACGACCTCGTGTACCGGCATGTGTGATCAGGGGCCTGCCATGCTGGTGAACGATCGCGCCATCGCGCGCCTGGATCACCAGCGCATACAGGAGATCGTCCAGCTGATCCGCAACCGCACGCCGTTGGCCGACTGGCCTGCCGATTTCTTCCGCATCGAGGACAACATCCGCCGCAGCGGCATGCTGCTCGGCAACACCCTGCTCCGCGGGGAGGTGCTGCGTGCGGCATTGTTGCTCGGCAGCCACAACATCCTCGAACAATTGAAGGCATCGGGATTGCGCGGACGCGGCGGCGCAGGCTTTCCAACCGGCCAGAAGTGGGAAGCATGCCGCCACGCGGCGGGGACGGAACATTACGTGGTATGCAATGCCGACGAAGGCGAGCCGGGCACCTTCAAGGACCGCGTGCTGCTCACCAGCCAGGCCGACCTGGTATTCGAAGGCATGACCCTGTGTGCGCTGGCCACCGGCGCCAGAAAGGGCTTCCTTTACCTGCGCGGCGAATATCGTTACCTGCTCGAATCCTTGCAGGCGGTGCTGCAACGCCGCCGCGAGGACAAACTGCTGGGCGTGAATATCCTCGGCCAGCCCGGATTCGATTTCGATATCGACATCCATCTTGGCGCAGGCGCCTATATCTGCGGCGAAGAATCGGCGCTGATCGAATCGCTGGAAGGCAAGCGCGGCGTGCCGCGCAACCGGCCGCCATTCCCGGTGACGCATGGCTATCTGCAGCAGCCGACGGCCGTGGACAATGTGGAGACCTTCTGCCAGGCCGCCATGGTGCTGCACACCGGGCCGGAAAAATATCGCGCCATCGGCACGGCCAGATCGGCCGGCAGCAAGCTCATCTCGGTGTCCGGCGATTGCCCGAGCCCGGGCATCTACGAATACCCGTTCGGCGTAACAGTGCGACAAGTGCTGCAGGACTGCGGCGCGGTGAATACTGCCGCAGTCCAGGTCAGCGGCCCTTCCGGCGTGTGCGTTCCGGAAAGCGAGTTCGACCGCAAGCTGGGTTTCGAGGACCTTCCTACGGCTGGCGCATTCATGGTGTTCGACGACAGTCGCGACATGTTCGAAGTGGCGCGCAACTTTGTCCATTTCTTCGCTCACGAAAGCTGCGGCTTCTGCACACCCTGCCGGGTCGGTACCTCGATGCTGAAACAGGGCATGGACAAGATCGCCGCCGGACACGGCACGCACTACGATCTTTCCGAGATCGACAATCTTGACCGCATATTGCAGACCACCTCGCACTGCGGCCTGGGACGCACTGCCTGCAACCCGGTCCTGCATACCCTGAAGCACTTCCGTCCGGCCTACGAAACCCGCCTGAAATCGCTGGAATTTGAACCGGCCTTCGACCTTGATGGCGCGCTGGCCAGGGCACGGCAAATGACCGGTCGCGACGATGCCGGCGCACACCTGAAGGAAAGCGAATGAATGAAACCTTCCAGCTCGACGGCGCCAGCGTTCC
>JAJZUH010000046.1 GCA_021847165.1 Pseudomonadota bacterium | reverse complement strand
GTCGCGGCCAGTTACTCCCCGTCGCGCAACAAGCTGGCCGGCAATATGGGGGGCAATTCGCCCGGGCAGCAGGGCAACGGTTCGGTCATCCAGACTTATTCCAACCCGGCAGGTCCCAAATACAACGGCCCGGCTTACTACAACTTCCATATCGCGCAGCTGACCGTAGGCTATGTGCCTGACGTATTCGGCGTCAATCGCAGGCAGGTCGAATCGGCACAGGCGCAGGTCGAGATGCAGCAGCTGCAGCTGGAAGCGACTTACATCACGCTTGCTTCCAACGTGGTTGCGGCTGCGATACAGGAGGCCTCGCTGCGTGCGCAGATCGAGGCGCAATTGAAGATCGTCAGCCTGAATCAGCAAGCGCTGGAGATCGTGCGCAATCAGCTCAAGCTCGGCTATGTCTCCGAGATGGAGGTTACCCAGCAGGAGATGGCATCCGCACTGGCCCAGCAGGCGCTGGTGCCCTTGCAGCAGCAGCTGGAGCAGACGCGCGACCTGTTGCGCGTGCTCGCCGGCAATACGCCGGATCGGGATATCGACGAGACGTTCACGCTGGAGGGATTGCATCTGCCCCAGGAGCTGCCGTTGAGCCTGCCGTCCAGGTTGGTGCAGCAACGCCCGGATGTGCGCATCGCCGAAGCGCAGCTGCATTACGCCAGCGCGCAATACGGCGTGGCCATCGCCAACACGTTGCCGCAATTCGCCATCACCGGTGCGATCGGCGGCATGGCCTCATCGCCCACATGGATGTTCAAGAACGGCGGCGGTTTCTTCGATCTCACCGGCAATGTCGCGCAGACCATCTTCGACGGCGGAACCCTGCGCGCCAAGTCGCGCGCCGCCAAGCAGGGATTGACGCAGGCCGGTGCCCAGTATCGCGGTGTGGTGATGGCCGCCTTGCAGAACGTGGCGGATACGCTGTATGTCATCCAATCCGATGCTCGCGCGTTAAAGGCGGCGGCGAAAGCGGCACAGGCAGCAGGCAAGATGGGCGAGCTGACGCGCAAGCAATATGAGGCGGGTGCCGTCGATTTCCAGACCTTGCTGGTCGCGCAGCTGAACGAACAACTGGCGAACATCAACCTGGTGCAGGCGCAGACCAACCGGCTGGGTGACACGGCGGCCCTGTTCCAGGCACTGGGCGGCGGCTGGTGGAACCATGACCAGACAAGTAAGGTAGGGGCGAAACAACCTTGAGTCAGTACAAAAAACCAATATTCGGCTTGCTGGCGCTGGCCCTGCTTGCCGGGGCCGGCTATATCGGTTGGCAGAAATTCCAGGGTGAACCGAAACCTGAGGCCAATGCGGAACAGGCGGCCGCCCAGGCTTCCGGCGATACCATCCGTTTCGCGGCGAATGCGCCGCAGCTGGCTTTCCTGCAGATCAAGGATGTGGAGGAATATCCGGAGCCGCTGGTCGAGTCGCTGAATGCGCGCCTGGCCTACGATGACAACCATACTGCGCGCGTGTATCCGCCCATAGCCGGGCGGGTGCTGAAGATCACGGCCGATGCGGGACGCGAGGTCAAGGCGGGTGACGAATTGCTGGTGCTGGATGCTCCCGACTATGCGCAGGCGACCGCCGACGATGTCAAGGCGAAGGCCGATCTGCTGCGCAAGCGCCAGGCGCTCGAGCGGGCGCGCGAATTGTTGCCGGTCAACGGCATCGCACAAAAGGATTTCGAATCGACCGAAGCCGATTTCCACCAGGCCGAAGCCGAGGAGCAGCGTGCCGCAGCGCGGCTGCACAACCTGCAGAGCGTCGCAACGGTGACGGATGGCAAGTTCGTCTTGCGCGCGCCGGTCAGCGGAATGGTGAGCGAGCGCCAGGTGAGTGTGGGCAGCGAAGTGCGTACCGACGGCGCCAATCCGCTCTTCGTCATTACGGACCCGAAGAGGCTGTGGGCGCTCATCGATCTGCCGGAACTTTATCTGGACAAGGTGAAGGTCGGGCAACCGGTGTCGGTGGAAGTCGATGCCTATCCCGGCGAGGTGTTCAAGGCAAGGATCGCCGTCATCGCCGAAGCGCTCGATCCGGTCACGCGGCGCATCCAGGTACGCGCCGAGATCGACAACAGCGCAAACCGGCTCAAGCCCGAGATGTTCGCCCGCGTCACGCCGGTGCTGGACAGTCATCGCAGCGTCCCGCGCGTCCCCAACTCGGCGTTGTTCACGCTGGGTCTGCACAATTATGTCTTCGTCGAACAGGGGGCCGGCGTATTGCAGCGACGCCGCGTCGAGCTCGGGGTGCAGAGCCATGAGTACAGCTATGTCAAGGATGGCCTCCATGCCGGCGAGCGTGTGGTCACCACGGGCGCGCTGCTGCTGAATTCAGAGCTGTCGGGCACCGACTGATCGCCGCAGGCGGATAACAACATGTTAGACAAACTTCTTTCCTTTGCGCTGCAACAGCGGGTATTCGTGCTGGCCGCAGCGCTGGTGCTGGCCATCGTCGGCTGGCGCGCGGTGCAGGACATGCCGATCGAGGCATTTCCCGACGTGCAGGATGTGCAGGTGCAGATCGTCACCCAGTCGCCTGGACAGGCGCCGGAAGAAGTGGAGCGCAGCATCACCCTGCCGATCGAGCGCGAAATGAGCGGCGTCCCGCGCATGACGCAACTGCGTTCGGTTTCCATCACCGGCCTGTCCGTTGTGACGCTGACCTTCGCCGACAATACCGACGATTATTTCGCCCGCGCGCAGGTGATGGAACACCTGCAGAACGTCACCCTGCCGCCGGGGCTGCAGCCCGGCCTCGCCCCGCTCACCAACGCCGTCGGCGAAGTCTATCGCTACGTGCTGGATGCGCCGGGCATGTCGCTCAACGAAGTGCGCGCGCTGCAGGACTGGGTGCTGCGGCCCGCTTTGCGCCAGGCGCCCGGCGTGGCCGACGTGGTCAGCTTCGGCGGTACGGTGAAGGAATACCAGGTGCGCATCAACCCCTTCCTGTTGCGCAAATACGGTGTGAGCATCGATCAGGTGTCGCAGGCGATCGGTGCGAACAGCAGCAATGCCGGCGGCGGGGTGATCCGGCGTGGCGACGAGGCGCTGGTGCTGCGCAGCATCGGCCTGTTCGGAAGCCTGGATGACATCGCCAACGTGGTGATCGCCGCCAAGGACGGCAAGACCGTGCTGGTGAAAGACATCGGCGAGGTGGCGATCGGGTATCGTGCGCGCTCGGGTATCGTCGCATTCAACGAGTACGACAACATCGTGCAGGGCATCGTGCAGATGACCAAGGGGCAGAACGCCAGCAAGGTCGTGGCTGGCATCAAGGAGCGCCTCGACCAGCTTTCGCACAAGTTGCCGCCGGGCGTTAAGATCGTTCCCTATTACGACCGTACCGACCTGGTGCGCCATACCGTGCATACCGTCACCGAGAACCTGATCGTGGGCGCGATACTGGTGGTGGCGATCCTGATCCTGTTCCTGCGCAACTGGTATGCCGCATTGTCGGTCGCGATCATCATCCCGCTGGCCATGCTGTTCGCGTTCATCCTGATGGATGCGCGCGGCGTTTCCGCCAACCTGATCTCGCTCGGTGCCGTGGACTTCGGCATCATCATCGACAGCGCGGTGGTGCTGGTCGAGGCGCTGATGGTGAAGCTCGCCCTGGCCAAGCTGGATGAACTGCCGCAGCATCGCACTTATGGCTGGCGCATCCACCTGATCAAGCAGACGGGGATCGAACTGGGTCGCCCGATCCTGTTCTCCAAGCTGATCATCATCCTGGCCTTCGTGCCCATCTTTACCTTCCAGCGCGTGGAGGGGAAGATATTCTCGCCGATGGCGTTCACGCTCACCTTCGCTTTGATCGGCGCGATCCTGCTGACGCTGACCCTGGTGCCGACCTTGCTGTGCTACGCGGTCAAGACCAGGGACCTGGCCGAGAAGCACAGCAACTGGATGCATAAGCTGCAGGAACGGTATCGCCACCTGCTGGTATGGGCGGGGACGCGGCGCAAGACGATCGTTGCGGCGGCGGTCGGCATGCTGGTCGTCGCCCTGGCGGGATCTACCCTGCTGGGCAGCGAGTTCCTGCCCAAACTGGATGAGGGCAACATCTGGCTGACCATCAGCCTGCCGCCGGCGACCGCGCTGGACAAGACCAAGGAAGTCGAGCGCCAGGTGCGCGCCATCCTCAAGTCCTACCCCGAGGTCAACAACGTCACCACGCAGGTCGGCCGTCCGGACGATGGCACCGACCCGAAAGGGCCGAACAACCTGGAGATCATGGCCGACCTCAATCCGCACGATAGCTGGCGCTTTGCCGACAAGGAGGCGCTGATCGCCGACATGACCAGGCAGATCCATGGCATTCCCGGCGTGCCGACCAACTTCTCGCAGGTCATCCAGGACAACGTGGAAGAAGCGCTGTCTGGCGTGAAGGGCGAAATTGCGATCAAGATCTTCGGCCCCGACCTGGAGATACTGGAAGACAAGTCCACGCAGGTTGCGGATATCATCAGCGGCATACGCGGTGCGGCCGATGTGGCGGCGATCAAGGTGGGCGGGCAGACCGAACTCAACATCACGCTGAGCCGTGTCCGCATGTCGCGCTACGGGCTCAACATCAACGACGTGAACGCGACCATCCAGACGGCGTTCGGGGGCAGTGCCGCCAATGTGTTCTACGAAGGAGACCGCCGTTTCGACGTGACGTTGCGCCTGGCCCAGCCGTACCGGGATGCGGTCGAAGACGTGGCCGACCTGCCTATCGTGCTGCCGAACGGCGGCACGCTGCCGCTCGGTTCCATCGCCGACATCGAGGTACGCCAGGGCGCGGCACGGGTCGGGCGGGAATCGGGCGGACGGGTGGTGGCCGTGAAGGCCAACCTGCTCGGTCGCGACCAGGGCAGTTTCGTTGCGGAGGCGATGCAGAAGGTGAACGAGCAGGTGAAGTTGCCGCCCGGTTACAGCATGACCTGGGGCGGGCAATTCGAGAACCAGCAACGTGCGCTCAAGCGGCTGAAAGTCATCGTGCCGGTGTCGGTGCTGATGATCTTCGTGCTGCTGTTCTGGGCCTTCAAATCCATGAACAAGGCCTTGCTGGTGATCCTGATGGTGCCGTTCACGCTGATCGGCGGTTTTGCCGGCCTGGCGCTGGCGGGTTTGCATCTCTCGGTGTCCGCTGCGGTCGGTTTCATCGCCGTGGCGGGCATTTCGGTGCAGAACGGCGTGATCATGGTGGAGCAGTTCATCGAGGGCATGCGCAACGGCCTGGCGTTGTCCGCCAGCGTGATGGAAGGCGCGGTGGCGCGTCTGCGGCCCATCCTGATGACGGCCCTGATGGCGGGCATCGGGCTGATGCCCGCAGCGCTGTCGCATGGCATCGGTTCCGAGACGCAGCGCCCGTTCGCGGTGGTGATCGTCGGCGGCATCGTGTCGGCTACGCTATTCACGCTGGTGTTGTTGCCGCTGCTGTTCCCGGTGTTCGCCGAGGAAGGGCGTATCAAGGTTAGCCCGCCGCCCGCCGCCGAATAAGGGCCTTGCCCCAGCACAGCGGAGTTCGGCTAATATGACGACTTCCACCGAAATAAGCCGATATGATGAACTTCCGCCTGCGCCATTCCATCCTTGCCCTTTTCCCCTTGCTGGCTGCCTGTGCCCATGCGCCGCAACCGGTCGCGGATAGCGTGCCGGCACACGGCGGCAAGACCAATCTGGAGCAGATTACCGAGGCGCCCAAGCTCGATCTGCCCAACGTGGCGTTGACCGATCAGTTGCTGTACGAATTCCTGCTGGGCGACATCGCTGCCCAGCGCGACAAGCCGGAACTGGCTGCACATGTCTATCTGGACCTGGCGAAGACCACGCGCGATCCGCGCGTGGCCAGGCGTGCGGCCCAGCTGGCATATGAAGCCCGCCAGTTCGATGCCGCCGTGGATGCGTTCAGGCTGTGGGAAGAACTGGAACCTTCCTCGCCGCTGGCGAAACAGATGCTGCTTACCCTGCTGCTGAGCGGAGGCAAGCTGCAGGAGGCGCGTCCTTACCTGGAGAGCGTCTTGCAGGCAGACCCGGCCAACGCCGGGCGCACCTTCATGAGCGTCTACCCGCTGGCTGCCCGCAGCACGCCGGACAAGTCGGCCGTGCTCGACTGGACGATCGAGGTGACACATCCATACCCCGAAGTGGCGGAAGGGCACTGGGCGGTTGCGCAAGCGGCGGCGGCGGCCGGAAAGAACGATCTGGCGCAAGCGGAGATCCATCAGGCAGTGACTTTGCGCCCGGAATGGGATGCGGCGGCGGTATTCGAGGCGGAACTGTATCTGAACAGCGACCCGAAGAAAGGGCTGGCGCTGCTGAAGAAATTTCTGGAGGACCATCCGGACAACAAGGAACTGCGCCTGTTCTATGCGCGCGCCTTGCTCAATCAGAAACAGTTCAGCGCCTCGCGCGACGAGTTCGAACATTTGCTGAAGGGCAGCCCGGGCAGCCCTGACCTGGCTTTCGCCGTTGCGCTGATCTCCATGCAGATGGGCGAATACGATCGTGCCGAACAGGAGCTGAAACAGGCACTGAGCGGGGGCGGCAAGGAGGGGAATGCAGTGCATTTCTATCTCGCGCAACTGAATGAGGCGAGGCAGAACGATGCCGCCGCGCTGGAACAATACCGCCAGGTGAAGGAGGGCGAGTATGCCTATGCCGCGCGCCTGCGCGAGGTCGCCTTGCTGGATAAGGTCGGCAAGTACGGCGAGGCACGCGAGGTCCTGCACAGCGCTGTGGCGAAGAACGACCAGCAGCGCGTGCAACTGATCATGGTCGATGCGCAGTTGCTGCGCGAGGACAAGAAATATCAGGACAGCTATCAGGTCCTGGCCCAGGGGCTGGAGAAGTTCCCCGACAATCCGGAATTGCTGTATCAGACGGCGATGGCGGCAGACAAGCTGGACAAGCTGGAGTTGTTCGAGCGGCTGATACGCAAGCTGATGAAGATCGCGCCGGACGATGCGCATGCCTACAACGCATTGGGCTACAGCTTGCTGGATCGCAACATGCGCATTCCCGAGGCGATGAAGCTGGTGGAAAAGGCGTATCAGCTTGCACCCGACGATGCGGCGATCATCGACAGCATGGGCTGGGGGAATTACCTGCTGGGCAACCTGGACAAGAGCCTGGAGTTCCTGAAGCGGGCGTTCGCGGCCAACCCCGATCCGGAGATCGCCGCGCATCTGGGCGAAGTGCTGTGGAAGCGGGGCGACAAGGATGGCGCACGCAAGGTCTGGGCGGACAGCGCCAAGGCCAATCCGGACAACGAAGCGCTCAAAGCGGTGATGAAACGCTTCCTCCCCTGATGCATCGTTTCCTGTTCTTGCCGATTCTGCTGCTGGCGGGCTGTGCGACTGCACCCGTCGCCGTGCACCGTCAGGCTCAGGCGGATGCGCCGTTCACGTTCAATGGCCGCGTTGCCGTCAAACAGGGGGAACAGCGTGACAGCGCGGGCATGCGCTGGGTGCATCGCAGCGATGAGGACGAGATCCTGCTGCTGGCGCCATTGGGCCAGACGGTGGCCCGTATTCATCGCGGTGCGGGGGAGGTGACGCTGGATGCTTCCGGCAAACACCATGCCGCGCAGGATATGGAGGACCTGATGCAGCAGGTGCTGGGCTGGCAATTGCCATTGTCCGGGCTGCGCTACTGGGTCACTGCCGTGCCCGCGCCGGACGGCGAATTCGATATCGAACGCGATGCAAACGGTCAGATGAAGGTATTGCGCCAGCAGGGATGGGAGATCAGCTATTCGCGTTACGCAGCGATGACGGCCGATGCGTTGCCCCTGCGCCTGAAACTGCAGCGGGACGGGGTGCAGGTGCTGTTGCTGATCGACGAATGGGAGGCGCAATGAATACGCTGAGCTGTCCTGCGCCGGCCAAGCTCAACCTGTTCTTGCACGTGGTCGGGCGCCGCGCCGACGGCTATCACCTGCTGCAGACCCTGTTCCGCTTCATCGACCTGAACGACACCCTGCATTTCACCCCGCGCGCCGACGGCCAGGTTCTCCGCGTCAATGCGCTGGACGGCGTGCCGCCGGAACAGGATCTGTGCGTGCGCGCGGCGCGCCTGCTGCAACAGGAGACCGGCTGCAGGCTGGGTGTGGACATCGAACTGGAAAAACGTATTCCGATGGGCGGCGGCCTGGGCGGCGGCAGCTCGGATGCGGCAACCACCTTGCTGGCGTTGAACCGCTTGTGGGGGCTCGGCCTGTCGCGCGAACGCCTGATGCAGCTGGGACTTGCGCTGGGAGCCGATGTGCCGGTGTTCGTGTTCGGCGAGAACGCCTTTGCCGAGGGAGTGGGGGAGCGTTTGCAGGCTTTTCCCTTGCCGGATGCGTGGTATGTGGTCCTGTGTCCGCCGGTGCAGGTGCCGACCGTGCAGATATTCGCTCATCCAGAATTGACACGAAATACGATTTCGATGACAATGCGCGCCCTTCCGAAGGGGCTGGATTTTCGGGTGGGCGGCCCGGCCGGGCTGAAAAACGACCTGCAGGCAGTGGCCTGCAAGTTGTATCCGGCGGTGGCGGAGCATCTGGCCTGGCTGGCGCAGTATGCCCCTGCACTGATGACCGGTTCCGGCGCCTGCGTGTTCGCGGAATTTGCGACGCAAGCGGAGGCACAGGCGGTATTGCAGCGGTTGCCGTCGAATATGCGCGGATTTGTCGCGCGTGGCTTGCAGCAACATCCGCTGAAAGATTTTGCAGTAGCAGAGGCGGTTTAGAGCGTTACGAACGTGGCAGTTCTAAACGGCCTCCAGTAAGTTAATTGGGGAGTCGCCAAGTGGTAAGGCATCGGATTTTGATTCCGACATTCGTAGGTTCGATCCCTACCTCCCCAGCCAGATTCTTCAATCAAGACGCGATGGGTGTTTGAATCCATCTTAAATCTGCGAGGTACTCATGTCCGGCGACATGATGGTCTTCACCGGCAATGCCAATCCCAAGCTCGCGCAAGACGTTGCGAAGCATCTGCACATCCATCTCGGCCGCGCCAATGTCGGACGTTTCTCCGACGGCGAAGTGATGGTCGAGATCCTGGAGCATGTGCGTGGCAAGGACGTGTTCGTGTTGCAATCCACCAGCGCGCCGACCAATGACAGCCTGATGGAGGTGATGGTGATGGTGGATGCGCTGAAGCGCGCTTCGGCAGCCCGTATCACCGCCGCATTGCCGTATTTCGGCTATGCCCGCCAGGACCGCCGCCCGCGTTCCGCCCGCGTGGCGATCACCGCCAAGGTGGTGGCGGACATGCTGGTCGGCGTCGGCGTCGACCGCCTGCTGACCATGGATCTGCACTCCGACCAGATCCAGGGTTTCTTCGACATCCCGGTGGACAACATCTATGCCGCTCCCATCCTGTTGTCGGACGTGTGGAAGCAGAACTACGACAATCTGGTGGTCGTCTCGCCGGACGTGGGCGGTGTGGTGCGCGCACGCGCGCTGGCCAAGCGTCTGGAATCGGATCTGGCGATCATCGACAAACGCCGCCCCAAGCCGAACGTGGCCAAGGTGATGAACATCATTGGCGATGTCGCCGGCCGCACCTGCATCATCATGGACGACATGGTGGATACCGCCAACACCTTGTGCGAAGCGGCCAACGCGCTGAAAGAGAAAGGTGCCGAACGGGTAATCGCCTATTGTACGCACCCGGTGCTGTCCGGCCCCGCGATCGAGCGCCTGGAGAAATCGGCGATCGACGAGCTGGTGGTCACCGACACCATCCCGCTGCGCGAAGAAGCGCGCAAGTGCAAGCGTATCCGCCAGCTGAGCGTGGCCGAACTGATGGCCGAGACCATGCGTCGCATCAATGCCGAAGAATCGGTCAGTTCGCTGTTCATGGATTAGAAATTGTTTTTTGCGGTTGCCATTTTGGTAATCGCGTAACCCGGGGTCTTCTGGTCGCGGAAGGCTCCACTAGAAGTGGAGAAGCAAAATGGCAATCGAAATCAGCGCAACAACACGCAAAGCGCAAGGAACGGGTGCGAGCCGCCGTCTGCGCAAGGCGAACCGCGTTCCCGGCATCGTTTACGGTACCGGCGAGGCAACCATGATCGAACTCGATCACAACACACTGTATTACGCCCTGCGCAACGAAGCGTTTCACGCTTCCATCCTGTCGCTGGACCTGGACGGCAAGAAAGAATCCGTGCTGCTGCGCGACTTTCAGATGCATCCATTCCGCCAGCAGGTGCAGCATATCGACTTCCAGCGCGTCGACGCGAAGAAGAAGATTCACATGAAGGTGCCGTTGCACTTCCTGAACGCCGAGGCTGCTCCTGGCGTGAAGGTCGGCGGCGGTATCATCAGCCACGTGCTGAACGAACTGGAGATCGCCTGCTTGCCGGCGGACCTGCCTGCATCCCTGGAAGTGGATCTGTCTACTCTGGAATTGGGCCACTCCATCCACGTGTCCGACATCAAACTGCCCAAGGGCGTTGAAGTCGCCGGCCATCACCATGCCAGCGATGCCGTGGCGACGGTGCAAGTGCCGCGCGGCCACGTTGAAGCGGCAGCCGAAGCCGCTGCTGCAGAAGCCGCTTCTGCAGCAGCAGCGCCTGCTGCAGCCGCAGCACCTGCTGCCAAGAAATAAACTGCATCGGGAACAACCCGCCATGCCATCTAACGGTGCATGGCGGGTTTTTTCATTGGCAGGGTACCTCTCGTTCACTGTCGCGGGATGAAGCGCAAGGACCCGCGCGGTGAGTGACGAGGCATATCTGTCAGATGGACGAGGAACGAGCGAGCACGCGCCGCCGCGATTTGCCCGCAAAATGGATTTGAAGAGGTGCACGTGAGCGAGCCGATCAAACTCATCGTCGGACTGGGCAATCCCGGTCGTGAATACGAAGCAACGCGCCACAATGCCGGATTCTGGTGGGTGGACGAGCTGGCGCACATCCATAATGCGAACTTCAAGACCGACAACAAGTTTCACGGCCTGATCGCGCGCGCCACGTTGCACGGGCATGAGGTGCACCTGCTCAAGCCGCAAACCTTCATGAACGTGAGCGGCCGGGCAGTAGCCGCGTTGGCGCTGTTTTACAAGATATTGCCGGAGCAGGTGCTGGTGGTGCATGACGAACTCGACCTGCCGCCGGGCAGCGCCAAGCTCAAACTGGGCGGCGGCCACGGCGGGCACAACGGACTGAAGGACATCATCGCGCAGCTAGGCACCAGGGATTTCTGGCGCTTGCGCGTCGGCATCGGCCATCCCGGTGATCGTGCCGAGGTGGTCAATTTCGTGCTGAATGCGCCGCGCAAGGAAGAACAGGTCCTGATTGATGAAGCGCTGCAGCGTGCACTGGACGTCGCGGCCCCCATCATCGAAGGAAAAATGGAAGCAGCGATGCTGAAGCTGCACAGCAACTAACCAAGGAAACAACCATGAGTCTCAAATGCGGTATCGTCGGTCTCCCTAACGTGGGCAAATCCACGCTGTTCAATGCGCT
>JAJZUH010000045.1 GCA_021847165.1 Pseudomonadota bacterium | reverse complement strand
CTTCATCCGAAGGCGTGCGTTTCATCGGCCACCGCAAGACCACCCCCTACTGTGAAGGCGGCGACACCTGCGGCGACGGCGAAAGCGCGCTGGACAAGACGCTCAAGGTGCTGGCCGGCTGCGAAGCCGTGCTGTGCAGCAAGGTCGGCTACGAACCCTGGGGCCCGCTGGAAGCCGCCGGCATCCAGCCCAACGGCGAGCATGCGATGGAAGCCATCGAGGATGCCGTGCTCAAGGTGTACGAAGAGATGCGGACGGCGGGCAAATTGGAGGCGAAATTGGATGAGCAGCAGAAGGTAGCTTAACCCCCATCCTAACCTTCCCCCTGAAAGGGGGAAGGAACCCATCCCCACCCCCATGCAGGGGGTGGGTTAGGGAGGGGGTAGAAACTTTCCCGGATTACTTTCATGCATTCCGGGCTACATTTTAAAGAAGGAACTGACATGGCTCTGGAAATCATCGAATCCTGCGTCAATTGCTGGGCCTGCGAACCGTTGTGCCCGAGCAAGGCGATCTACGAAGCGAAGCCGCACTTCCTGATCGATCCGGGCAAATGCACCGAATGTGCGGGCGATTTCGAGGACCCGCAGTGCGCCACCATCTGCCCGATCGAAGGCGCGATCCTCAACGAGGACGGCGACGCGATGAACCCGCCGGGCTCGCTCACCGGCATCCCGCTGCAGAAACTGGCGGCCTGAGGAATCGCGGACCATGGCCACCGTCGTCTTCTACGAAAAACCCGGCTGCGGCAACAACACCAGGCAGAAGGTATGGCTGGCCGCATCCGGACATACCGTGCTGGCGAAGAACCTGCTCGCCGAAAAATGGAGTGCGGCGCGCCTGCGTTCGTTCTTCGGCACGTTGCCGGTGGCGCAGTGGTTCAATCCGAGCGCGCCGCGCGTCAAATCCGGCGAGGTGGACCCCGTCGCAGTGGATGCACAGACCGCACTCGACATGATGATTGCCGAACCGCTGCTGATCCGCCGTCCGCTGATGGAAGTGGATGGCGAATTCCGTGCCGGCTTCGATGCCAGGGCGGTGGATGCGTGGATCGGGCTGAACGATAGCCAGCCAAAAGAAGAACCCTGTCCCATCTGCCATCGCTCCGAACCCTGCCCCACTCCCGAGGAAACCGACCATGCCTAAGGCCAATGTCACGTTCGGGAACATCGGCCTCACCGTCACCGTCCCTGCGGGCACGCGGCTGATCGAAATCTCCGAGAAGGTCGGCGCCGGCATCACCTACGGCTGCCGCGAAGGCGAATGCGGTACATGCCTGGTATGCATCGCATCCGGCATGCAGAACATGAGCGAGCGCTCGGTGCTGGAAGACCGGGTGTTGCAGGAGAACATGGCCGCCCGCGACCAGCGGCTCGCCTGTCAGGCGCAAGTGCTGGGCGGGGATATCACCGTCAAGGCTTGAACCTTATCCACACCACCGCAGGAGCGACCATGCAGCCAGACACCATGCCCGCGCAGAAGCCCGCCGCACAGCCGGATCAGGGACTGTATGCGGAACTGATGGCACACGCGGCGGGATTATCCAACGACGCCTTGTTCGCGCAGATGATCTCCAGCCAGATCGGCGGCGTGGGCGCGCTGCCGCCGGGTCTCGGGCTGGAAGAGAAAGACTTCTCTGCGCTGCTGACGGACCACTTCCCCGGCGTCGAGCTGGTCATCCGTTGCAAGGCAGCAGAAGCCGATTCGCGTGCGCCGGAGCGCGACGACGTGCTCGGCCTGCTGCTGCAACACCGCGCCCACAGGCACATGTCGGAACAATGGATGGCGGAGATCGTCACCGCCGCCTGCATGGCCAGCGACCACCTGTGGCAGGACCTCGGGCTGTGGTCGCGCGACCATCTCAGCCGCCTGATGATGCAGAACTTCCCCGCGCTCGCGGCAAGGAACGTGCACGACATGAAGTGGAAGAAATTCCTGTACAAGCAGTTATGCGAACAGGAAGGCATCAATGCGTGCCGGGCGCCCAGCTGCGAATACTGCACCGACTATTTGAACTGCTTCGGCCCCGAGGAGTGATCGACCTACAGCACGGCTGACGGAACTACTGCCGGGACAGCCAGTCTTCCGACAGGGACTGTCAAAGGATGACAGCCCGATACACCTGCATGCGTTGCCATGGCTGCAGCCCCGGCAACGCATGCAGGCTGGATATCCGGACGAAGGGAGTCGCATTGCCATGATCACCACCGACCGCGCCATCGCTGCCTACCTCGGCCTCGCCATCGGCGATGCGCTGGGTGCCACGGTGGAATTCATGACGCCGCGCGAGATCGCGGCGCAATACCGGGTGCACGACACCTTGCGCGGCGGCGGCTGGCTGCATCTCAAACCGGGGCAGGTCACCGACGACACCACCATGTCGCTGGCGCTCGGCGATGCCATCCTTGCACAAGGTAAAGTCGACGCACTTGCCGCCGCACAGGCTTTCGATGCCTGGATGCGCGCCAAACCGGTGGATATCGGCAACACCGTGCGGCGCAACCTGCTGCAATTCCGCAGGACCGGCATTCCGGAAGCGCCCTATTCCGATCACGATGCCGGCAACGGCGCAGCGATGCGCGTGTTGCCGGTGGCACTGGCCACTTTCGGCCAGGCGGAAGCAAGCGTGCGCGCCGCCTGCCGCGCGCAGGCGCATGTCACCCATCACTGTGCGCTCTCCGATGCCGCCTGCGAATGCCTGGTGTTCATGGTGCAGGATGCGCTGCGCGGGGCCGGCAAGAACCACCTGCTGCACCAGCATGCCCACCCGCTCGTCGCACGTCATCCCGAATTCAGATTCCGCGCAGTGCGCCAGATCGTCAACCCTGGCGGCTACATCGTCGACACGATGCAGGCGGTATTCCAGAGTTTCTTCGATACCGACGATTTCCGCACCTGCCTGATCGACGTGGTCAATCGCGGCGGCGATGCCGACACCACCGGCGCGATCGCGGGCATGCTGGCAGGGGCCGTGTATGGGATGGTGGAAATGCCCGCCGCATGGCTGAAGACGCTGGATGAAGACGTCCGCCGCTCCTGCGAAACCCAGGCACTGGCATTGCTCCCGGCCGCATGATCCATGCACGGGGTTGACAACAGAACGAACGTTCTCTAGCATTCGAGAACGTTCGTTCTGCACTCATCATGCCATGGCCAATTTCAATCCCGATCTTTCCTCCCGGCACCGCCGGCAGCCGCATTCCGCCTTGCTGTCGCTGACACACCCCAACAAGTCCATGTTCGAAAGACAGCGCGCCCTGTTGCGCAAGGCTGTGCCGGCGGGATTTCCGTCGCCCGCCGACGATTACGTCGAGCGACGCCTCAGCCTGGACGAGCACCTGATCCAGCACCGCGAATCCACGTTCTTCATGCGCGTCGCCGGACATTCCATGCGCGACCTCGGCATCTTCGACGGCGACCTGCTGGTGGTGGACCGCTCCGTTCCGGCCGCGCACGGCTGCGTGGTGGTGGCCGTGATCGACGGCGAATTCACCGTCAAGCAGTTGCTCTATACCCCGCAAGGCAAGCTGCTGCGCGCCGCCCATCCGGACTATCCCGATGTCGCCGTCACCGCCGAGCACGACTTCTCCATCTGGGGGGTGGTGCAGTGGAACGTGCACCGGGTGTGACGTGATGCGCCGCGCCATCGCGCTGGTCGATTGCAACAACTTCTACGTTTCCTGCGAGCGCCTGTTCCAGCCCGGGCTGGAAAGAAAACCGGTCGTAGTCCTTTCCAACAACGACGGCTGCGTGGTATCGCGTTCGCAGGAAGCAAAGGACCTCGGGCTGAAGATGGCCGCGCCATGGCACCAGATGAAGGACCTCGCCCGGCGGCACGGCATTGTCGCCCTCTCGTCCAATTACAGCCTGTATGCCGACATCTCCAACCGCGTGATGTCGCTGCTTTCGCGTTTCAGTCCGGAGCAGGAAGTCTACTCGATAGACGAATCCTTCCTCGACCTGGGCGGCATCGCAACCGACCACACCGCCTATGGCCAGCAGATGCGCGAAACCGTCGGGCGATGCGTCGGCATCCCGGTGTGCGTGGGCATCGCCGCCAGCAAGACGCTGGCCAAGCTCGCCAACCATGTCGCCAAACAGGATTGCCGCTTCGGCGGGGTGTGCGACTTCAACCGCATGCCCCCCGCCGAACTGGATACCCTGCTTTCCTCCATTGCAGTGGGCGAAGTGTGGGGCGTCGGCAGGCACACCGTGCCCAAACTGGAACGGATCGGCATCCGTTCCGTGCTCGACCTGAAGCGCGCACCGGCCGGCAGGCTGCGCGCCGGGTTCGGCATCGTGCTGGCACGCATCGTCGAGGAACTGAACGGCATCGCCTGCCTGGAACTGGACGACGTCGCACCCGCAAAACGCCAGATCACCTGTTCGCGCTCATTCGGCACGCTCACTTCCAGCCTCGCCGACCTGGAGCAGGCGCTGGTCGCCTACACCACCCGTGCCGCCGAGAAACTGCGCCAACAGCGCTCGCTGGCGGGCGGCATCCAGATATATATCCGCACCAACCCGCACCGGAAACGCGACCCGCAATACCAGCAGAGCATCATCGTGCCGCTGGCCTGGCCGAGCAACGACACCCGCCTGTTCTGCCGCGCCGCCTTGTACGGATTGAGCCGGATCCACCGCAGCGGCTACGCCTACCAGAAGGCCGGCGTCACGCTCACCCACATCATCGATGCTGCAGATAAACCCGACACGCTGTTCGACGATACTGCCCTGCAGCAAAAATCCAGCACGCTGATGAGCACACTGGATCGGATCAACCGCAGGATGGGCAGCGGAACGATCCGGCTGCTGGGGGAAGGAATCAGCGCGCGCTGGGCGATGCGCAGAGAGAACCGGTCGCAGCGCTACACGACGGAATGGGCCGAACTGGCGGTATGCCGGAGCTAGCGCAGCCGGCCCCGCTACGGTGCGGCTTATTTACCGTTGAATTTCTGGATCGCCTCTTTCAGGGATTTCACCTGCTCGGGCGTCTTGTCGACGCTCTTCGGCACGGCAGCAGGCACGGCTGCCTTATTGCCGGCTGCTGCCGTTGCAGGCACAGCGGCCGGCGCAGAGGCCGCACTGGCCGCCACGGGGGCGCTGGCGGCTTGCTGCAGTTGCATCTCCAGCGTGGGCGTCACCTTCAGCTTGATCTGCAGGCGGGTCACGCTCTGCACGATCATCTCGTCCTGCTCATCCAGCTTCTTGCGTTCCTCCGCATGCAGCGCCTTGTCTCGCGCCACGGCGAACTTGAGCGCCTCCAGTTCGGCACGGCTACCGGCAAGGCTTGCATTCAGATTCTCCACCTTGGCGGTCAACTCGCCCAACTGGTCGCGCTCGGCCTGGGATCGATCGTTGACCACGGCGATCACGCCGACGGTCAGCGCGACGACAGACACGACGGGGGCGAAAGCGAGCATCGCATAGCGGGCGATGACCTTCAGCCTGGCGCGGGCAATATCCGCCTTCGATGGCGCACCGTCATCCGCTTCGGCATCGTGTTCCCTGTCGTTGTCCATGATGACCTCCCTGACCAAGGTTGAAATTCGGGGATTGGCACAAGCAGCGCTCTTCCAATCGCATGCCCAGTCTATCACCATGCACAGGCGAAAAAAATCGGCGCCTTCTGCAAGGCGCCGATCCATCCAGGCCGGAACGCGCTAGCTCTTCTTACGCAAAGCCACGACGGCGATCACGACGATGACGATGCCCAGCAACCAGAGCCAGTATTTTTCCAGCATCCCCGGTTCGGCAGGTTTGGGCACCGGAGCAACCGTCACGGCCGGAGGGGGTGCCGGGGTCGGTTCCGGCTGCGCCACCGGAGCGGGTGCCGGCGCTGGCGCGGGTTCAGGTGCGGGTGCAGCGGCCGGGGCCGGTGCTGCCTTGGCTACTTTTTTCTTTTTGGCTTTCTTGACGACGGGCCTGGGGGCGGCCTGCTCTGCGGCCGCTGCCGGGGCGGGGGCCTGTTCGGCAGCAACCGGTGCGGGTGCCGGTTCAGGGGTCGCCGTCTTTTCGGCAGCGACCGGTGCCGGAGCGGGCTCGGCGGCCACTTCCTTCGGCTTGGTTGCGCAGGCCGACAAGGCCAGCGCCGAGCACAGCAGCGCTACAGGTAAGGCAACATTGTGCATTCTTGACATAGCGTTCTCCTGAAAGGCGGTTGACGGGGTATGGCTGGGGAGCATCCTCCCATAGTTGCCTACCTCAGGCAAACCAGGGAGAAACATTCTTGCAACGCATGCGTATCCAATTGAACCTTGAAACAAAATTCGTTGATACCCACGTTGTCTCATCACTTGCGGCTGGCCAACACGCGAACTTGACCGTTGCCCCATATTTTTGGAAAGCAGGGACCGTAGGTAAAATCCGGGCTTGGGAATCTTGCCAACATGACTGTATTCAGAATCCACGCAGCGGTATTGCTTGTCCTGCTTTCCGCCGCCCTCAGCGGCTGTACAACCACCACCGATGGCGGCGCCGTCGGCGCGAGCCGTCCGCAATTGATGCTCGTCTCGTCGGCCAAGCTCGACCAGATGGCGGCGCAAAGCTATACCAAACTGAAATCGGATTCGGCCGGCAAGGGCGCCCTGAACCGGGATGCTGCGATGCTGCAACGCGTGCAGGCAATAGCAGCTCGGATCGAGCCGCAGACTGCGGTGTTCCGCAAAGATGCGCCCGGATGGAACTGGGAAGTGAACGTCATCAGCAGCAACGAGCTCAACGCATTCTGCATGCCGGGCGGCAAAATCATGTTCTATTCGGGCTTGATCGACAAGCTCCATCTCAGCGACAGCGAGATCGCCATCGTGATGGGACACGAAATCTCGCACGCGCTGCGCGAGCACTCGCGAGAACAGCTGTCGCAGGCCATCGCCGCACAGACCGCAATCGATATCGGCACCGCCCTGCTCGGTTTCGGGGCGGGTTCGGCAGACCTGGCGTCCGTCGGATACGAGAAGCTGGTGGCCACCAAATTCAGCCGCACCGATGAAAGCGAGGCCGACCGCATCGGCCTGGAACTGTCCGCGCGTGCCGGCTATGACCCGCGTGCCGGCATCAGCCTGTGGCAGAAGATGCTCCAGGCCAGCCAGGGCGGAGGACGACAGCCCGAGTTTCTCAGCACCCACCCGGCGGAAGAAAATCGCGTCCAGCAGATCGAGGCTTTGCTGCCGACCGTCCTGCCGCTGTACCAGGCCACGCAACAGAAGCGCTGACCGGCCCGGGTTATTCCAACTGTTTGATCCACGCCTGCTGGCATGCGCGCTTGCGCTTCTGCTCCAGCAACTTGCGGATATGCTGCCTGGCCTGGTCGAGGCCGAGCACGCCAGCCTCGGTGATGGCATCGCAACGCAGCACATGAAAACCGAGCTCGGATTCGATCACTCCGCTCACTTCGCCCGCCTTCAGACCGAATAATGCCTGGTCCAGCTGCGGAAAAAGCTTGCCCCGCGGCAGGTCGCCCAGCCTGCCGCCATCCAGTGCCGTCGGGCATTCTGAATGCTTGAGCGCCTGCTCTTCGAAACGCTGCGGTTCTTTCGCCAGCCGCGCGGCGATCGCATCGATGCGCTTTCTCGCCTCCGCGCGCACATTCTCGGCGATACCATCGTTGATGGTGATGAGGATATGGCGTACCAGCCGTGTCTCGGCACGGCGGAATTGTTCCGGGTGATACTGGTAATACAGTTCCACATCCATGTCGCTGACGCTGGCAGCCTGCGTGCCCACCTTCTCCAGGATGGCCTCGACTTTCATCTCGCGTTCCAGCGCTGCGGCAAAACCGGTCGCATCCAGTCCGTTGCGCGCCAGGTCTGCGGCAAACTCCTCTTCATCGGAATAACGGCCGCGTATCTCGGCCATCGCCGCCGCCAGCGTGGAAGGCGGCACCACGACGTCGCGCGCCTCGGCCGCAGCCAGGACGCGGGTCTCGATCTCATGCTGCCGTTGCGCCAGGGCCTGGATTCGCTCGAACTCCCCGCCCTGCAATTCATCCGTGGCCTTGCCATAGAGCTTTTGCGCCGCCTTGAGCGCAAGATAGGCCACGCCGGGAGTCGCCTCAAACATCGGCCTTCTCCTCATCGTCATAGATCCGGGTCGCCTCCAGCGCAGCCTCCGGCACCTGCAGCACCTGATCGTGGAAGATCACGTGGTACTGCACGCCATCGCGCTCGTCGCGAAAGACCTTCAGTATCTCCCCCTCCATTCCCGGTGTGACCCGCACTTCGCCACGCACGGCAAGCGTGATCCTGCTGCGCACCCGCTCGCGGCTTTCGAACTTGCTGGGTATCCACACATCGTCGATGCCGATGAGTTCCTCCTCGCGGAAGCCGACGATCTTGTTCTGCTCGAGCACGTTCACGGTGTAGATCAACTGATCCTGCAGGAAGGTGCCGACGTTCATGACGAAACCGGTGGAGCCGCGCCGGATCAGCAGCGTGCCGATGGCCAGCCCCGGGTAGGTGCCGTCGTTGCGCACATTGCGCACGATGCGGACTTCGTCGCCGAACTCGAACTTAGGCAGCACGGTTCTTTCCCCGCCTCATTTCGGCTTGCTCAGCGAAATCGAGCTGACCGGCACGAACTTCACCTGCGGCTCGTGCATATGGAACACCCTGAACACTTTCTCGGTAAGCGCATCGGACTGCACGAAGTCCAGGTAAGCCTGCCGCAGCAGCGTGGCATAGGCCGCGCGGCGGCCATCTTCCGCTTGCGGCAAAGGCGCCTTGCCGAGATAGTCGTGGAAGCGCTGCAGGATATGCAGGCGGTTCACATGCACCACTGCGGGGTCGTATTCGATCCCGAAGTAGCCCAGAAAATCCTCGGCGGAGACCAGTTCCTCCATTGCCTCGTCCAGTGTCAGTTCGTCCATCATGCCCTCCTTGGCACCGTTGCTTCGTCATCGGACACTTGCTGCAGCACTTCCAGCAATGCCTTGCCGCCCATGCGGTCGTGGCTGTCGAGCTCGACCAGTTTCTCCAGCATCGCCCGCCCGACTGCAAAATGCCCCAGGCGCAGGTTGATATAGCCGGTCGCCTTGAGCACCATCAGGTAGAAACGTACGAGCCCCATCGAACGCATGACCCCGGCACCCAGGCTTGCTTCGTTCAGGTAGCGCCAGGTCTCGGGAAATTGCAGCCGCCGGCCGGCCACCGCCATCGCGCTCTCGCCCACCAGCAATGCATCTTCCAGCCGGTGCTGATAGAAGTAATAGCGATACAACGCCACCAGCACCATCAGATGCTGCGGCGCCATGAAACTGGCGCTCAGCAGCATGCCCTCCGCTTCCTCGCTGCCGTACTTGTCGGCTGCGGATACGATGAGATCAGCGATCTCGGGCGCCAGCGGTTCGTCGAAATACAACTCGGCTTGTTCGAAATCGAGCAGATCCATCATTCTTTCCTCCGCAGCCGCACCATTTCCGTGCCGCACAGCTCGTCCGCCTCGCAGCTGCGGCATTGCCCGTCCACCGCCTCGCCCTGTTTGCGCAGCTGGCCTTCCAGCACTTCGATGCGCTCCATCAGGCAGGCGATGGCGCGGCCGACCGGATCGGGGATCAGGTGATGGTCGAGGTTGATGCCGTAGATGTTGTCGCTGCCCGCCTCCCCGGTGCGCAGCACGACCTTGGCCGGGATGCCGACCACGGTGCGGTGCGACGGCACATCCTTCACCACTACCGAGTTCGCACCGACGCGCACCTGATCGCCAAGGGTGATCGCACCGAGGATCTTCGCCCCTGCGCCGACCACCACGCCATCGCCCAAGGTCGGATGGCGTTTGCCCTTGTTCCAGGTGGTGCCGCCCAGCGTAACGCCGTGATACAGCGTGACATCGTCGCCGATTTTGGCAGTCTCGCCGATCACCACACCTGCTCCGTGATCGATGAAAAAGCGCCGGCCGACGGTGGCACCGGGATGGATGTCGATGTTGGTAACAAGGCGCGCAAACCACGAAAGCAGGCGCGCTGGGTAGCGCAACTTCCATTTCCACAAACGATGCGCGATGCGCTGCAGCAGGATGGCGTGCACGCCGGGATAAGTGGTCAGCACCTCGAAGTGAGAACGCGCCGCCGGGTCGCGCTGGAACACGCAGCTCACGTCTTCGCGCAGCAGTTTCAGCAGCGAAGGCCGATCCGGCTGGGTGACCACATCCGCGGCAGCCATGGCATCATGCATTGCGCGCTCCTAGTGCGCCGCACCGGGCTGGCGCCCGATGTAGCGTTGGTAAAGGAACAGCAGCTCCTGATCGGCGGGCGAGCGCTTGGCTCGCTCGGCAAAGCTGCGGATGTCGGGCAGCAACGCCCGCGCCTCGGCCTGGCTGAGCTTGAGTCCCATCGTGGCATAGGCAGCGATGATGCCGTGCGCGCCCGAATGCTTGCCGACCACCAGCTTGTGCTGACGGCCCACCTCGACCGGATCGAAGCCCTGATAGGTATCCGGATCCTTGAGCAGCCCGTCGACATGGATGCCCGCCTCGTGCGTGAACACGCCCTCGCCCACCACGCTCTTCTGCCAGTGCACGGGGCGCCCCGATGCGGTCGCCACCAGCGCGGAAAGATCGGTGAAATGCGCAAGGTCGAGGCCGGTCTCCAGACCGTAGAGTTTCTTCAGCCCGAGCGCGACCTCTTCCAGCGGCGCGTTGCCCGCGCGCTCGCCCAGCCCGTTCACCGTGGTGTTGATGTGCGTCGCCCCCGCCAGCGCTGCGGCCAGGCTGTTGGCAGTGGCCAGGCCGAGATCGTCATGCGCGTGCATCTCGATCTCGATGTCCACCGCGCTGCGCAGTGCCGAGATCGTCTTGTGCACGCCGAACGGTTCCATCACGCCGAGTGTATCGGCATAGCGGATGCGGCAAGCCCCGGCAGCCTGCGCGGCATCGGCCACCTGCAGCATGAAATCGGGGTCGGCGCGCGAGGCGTCCTCGCAACCGACGATGATACCCATGCCCTGTTCGCAGGCAAAAGGCACCAGATCGTAGATGGTCTCCAATACCCACGCGCGGTCGCGGCCGAGTTTCTTTTTCAGGTGGATGTCGGACACCGGGATCGACAGGTCCATGTAATGCACATCGACCAGCTCCGCCGCCAGGATGTCCGGCTTGCACATGCGGCACCAGGCCACCAGCTTCGCATTCAGGTCGAGCGAGGCGACCGCATTGATGCTGTCGCGTTCCTCCTCGCCCATTGCCGGAATGCCGACTTCCAGTTCGCGCACGCCGAGTGCATCGAGCTGGCGCGCGATGTCCAGCTTCTCCTCCAGCGTGAAAGCCACCCCGGCGGTCTGTTCGCCGTCGCGCAGGGTAGTGTCGTCGATGATGATGGTGCGGGACATTATATTTACCTAAATTCAAAAACCTTAGCCACAGAGAACACAGAGAGGTATGGCATGGTTTTCTCTGTGCACTCCGTGTTCTCTGTGGCAAAAATGTTTTTCATGTTCATGCATACGTCGGCGCGAACGCCTTCTCCGGTTCGGCTTTTGGGCCGTCGCCTTCCCAGTAGGGCGACAGCTTGCGCAGTTGCGCGATGATCTCCGGCACGACTTGAATCACGCGATCCACTTCCGCCTCGGTGCTGTAGCGCGACAGCGAAAAGCGCACCGTACCGTGCGCGGCGGTGTAGGGAATCCCCATCGCGCGCATCACGTGCGAAGGCTCCAACGAGCCGGAAGTGCAGGCAGAACCCGAGCTGGCAGCGATACCGAACTTGTTCAGCAACAGCAGGATCGCCTCCCCCTCGATGAACTCGAATGCGATGTTGCTGGTGTTGGGCAGGCGATTGCCCGGATCGCCGGTGACAAACGAGCGCGGCACCTTGGCGAGGATGCCTGCTTCCAGCTTGTCG
>JAJZUH010000044.1 GCA_021847165.1 Pseudomonadota bacterium | reverse complement strand
GCCCGGCACCACAAACCGCAATGACCGCCCCCCTCACCCTTTCCGCACACGACCTGCTGCGCCGCCGCGATCACCGCCTGGTGGTGGATGGCGTGTCGCTGGAACTGCGGCGCGGCGAGGTGCTGGGCCTGCTGGGTCACAACGGCGCCGGCAAGAGCACCACCTTGCAGATGCTCGCCGGCGCCCTGCCGGCGCATGGCGGGCAGGTCCAGGTGTGCGGTTTCGACATGCAGCATCAGCCGATGCAGGCCAAAGCCTGCATCGGCTTCCTGCCCGAGCACCCGCCGCTCTATCGCGACATGCGTGTCGACGACTATCTGCTGTTCGCCGCACGCCTGCATCGCCTCCCTTCCGCCAAACTCGCCGGCGCGCTGGCTTTGGCCAAACAGCGCTGCGGCCTGCAAGACAGCGGCAACAAGATCATCGGCACCCTGTCCAAAGGCTACCAGCAGCGCGTAGGCATCGCGCAGGCCATCATCCACAACCCCGCCGTGGTCGTGCTGGACGAGCCCACTGTCGGCCTGGATCCTGCGCAGATACGCGATATCCGTGCGCTCATCCGCGAACTCGGCAACAGCAGCAGCGTAATCCTGTCCACCCATATGCTGAACGAAGTGGAGAGCCTGTGCGACCGCGTGCTCATCCTGCAGAAGGGACGCCTGATCTTCAGCGGCAGCAATGCCGAGTTGCTGGCGAACGGCAACATGGAGGAAGCCTTCCTGCAGATCACCGAAAACCAGGCGGCCGCAGCATGATCGTCACCATCGCCCGCAAGGAATTCCGCAGCCTGTTCGCCGCGCCATCCACCTGGTGGATGCTGGCATTGATGCAATTCCTGTTCGCCTGGTTCTTCTTCGTCCGCATCGACGATTATCTGCAAGTGCAGGCCCAGCTGTCCCAGCTCGCCAATGCGCCAGGCTCGACCATTGCAGTCGCTTCGCCACTATACAGTGCGCTGTCGTTGATGCTCATGCTGCTGATCCCGCTGTTCACCATGCGCCTCGTCGCCGAAGAGCGCCGCAACCGGACCTGGGTGCTGCTGCTCACCGCCCCCGTCTCGGTGACGCACATCGTGCTGGGGAAGTTCCTCGGCCTGATGCTGCTGCTCGTGCTCATCGTGGCGGGCAGCGCCATCATGCTCGGCACATTGCTCCTCGGCACGCATGCCGATCTCGGCCTCATGCTCGCCAATATCCTGGGCGTGCTGCTGCTGTCCGCCAGCTATGCCGCTCTTGGCCTGTATTTCTCCGCCCTGAACAAGCAGCCGGTGATCGCTGCGATCGGCGCACTGGGCTTGTCGTTCGGCCTCTGGCTGCTTGAGCTCAGCGCCAGCGACAACCGCAGTTTCCTGCGCGCGCTCTCGCCCAACGCGCACTTCCAGAACCTGAACATGGGACTGGTCAACAGCGCCGACCTGATCTATTTCGCGCTGTTCACCGCAACCCTGCTGTGGCTGACGGTACGTCAGCTGAACGACGAGCGCCGTCCCGCATGAAACGCATCCTGCCATTCTTCAAACGAACCGTCTCGCTGTTGCTGGTGCTGGCCGCCGCCGGCGCACTGTTCCAGCTCGCCGCGCGCTTCCCCGCGCAGTGGGATGTCACCCAGAATGCGCTGAACAGCCTGGAACCCGGCAGCGTGGATGCGCTGGCGCTGCTGCACGGCCCGGTCAAGATCACGGTGTATGCCGCCGAACGGGATGCCCAGCTTGGCGACATGCGCAAGCTCATCCGCGAATTCGTCGCGCTGTACCAGCGCTATAAACCTGACATCTCGCTGAACTTCGTCGATCCGGTGAAAGATCCGGATGCGATGCGCAAGGCGTCCATCCAGGACAACGGCGAGATGGTGGTCGAGTTCGCCGGACGCAGCGAACATATCACCACCCTGAACGAGCAGACGCTCTCGAGTGCCCTGTTGCATCTGGCACATGCCAAGGATCAATTGCTGATGTACCTGGGCGGCCACGGCGAACGCAAGCTCGACGGCATCGCCAACCACGACCTCGGCGAGTTCGGCAAACGCCTGCAGCAACTCGGCTACCGCACCGCCAGCCTCAATCTCGCGCTGGCGCAGGATGTGCCTGACAATGCCAGCATGCTGATACTGACCCAGCCGCAAACCCGGCTGATGCCGGGCGAAATGAACAAGCTGCTGCGCTACATCGACAACGGCGGCAACCTGTTGTGGCTGATCGACGCCGAACCGCTGCGCGGGCTGGAACCCCTGGCCGAAAAACTGTCGCTGACCGTCATGCCCGGCATCGTGATCGACCCCGCAGCGCAGGAAATGAACGCCCCGCCGGACTGGGCACTCGGCGCCGGATACCCGCCGCATGCCATCACGCGCAACTTCGACCTCGTCACCGTGTTCCCGGATGCGCGCGCACTGAGCGTCGAGCAGAACGACGCCTGGGAAGCCCGTACGCTGGTGGAAGGCGCGCCGCGCGGCTGGGTCAGCGATCACGGCATCGCCAGGCATCTCGACCAGGACAGGGACGTCCCGGGGCCCGTCAACCTGGCCATCGCGCTGCAGCGCCGGGTGAACGACCGCGAACAGCGCATCATCGTGGTCGGCAACGGCGCCTTCCTCGCCAACGCCTATTCGGGCAACGGCGGCAACATCGATTTCGGCATCAACATGGTGAATTGGCTGGCCAATGAAGACCGGCTCATCACCGTACAGCCGCGCGCTGCAAAAGACGGCCAGATCACCTTGAGCAAGCGGCAGCTTACCTTGCTCAGCACGGGTTTCCTGATCGTACTGCCGCTGCTCCTCGCCCTGGCAGGCGTCATTCAGTGGCGGCGCAGGAAACGCTAGGCAATGCCGGAGCTGCCAGAGGTCGAAACCACGCTGCGCGGCATCGCGCCGCATCTGCTGCACCAGCGCATCGCCGGCGTCGTCATCCGCAACCCCAGGCTGCGCTGGGAAATCCCCGGCAACCTGCCCGAACTGCTGCATGGACAGACGGTGCGCGACCTGCAGCGTCGCGCCAAATATCTGCTCGTCGCTTTCGACCGCGGCACCCTCATCCTGCATCTGGGCATGAGCGGCAATCTGCGCATCCATCCCCTGGGCACGGCTGCCGGCAAGCACGACCACTTCGACCTGCTGCTGGAGAACGGCAAACTGCTGCGCCTGTGCGATCCGCGCCGTTTCGGCGCGGTGTTGTGGCAAGCTGGCGATGTGGCACAGCACCCGCTGCTGGCAGAGCTGGGCCCGGAACCGTTGCAGAGCGGGTTCGATGCGGACTATCTCCACGCTGTCACGCGCAAGCGCAAAGCGGCGATCAAGCTGGCCATCATGGACAGTCATGTCGTGGTCGGCGTGGGCAACATCTACGCCAACGAGGCGCTGTTCCGCGCCGGAATAAGGCCGCAAACCGCCGCCGGCAGGCTCAGCAAGGAACGTTGTGCATGCCTGACCGCAGCCATCCGGGAAGTGCTGCGCGCCGCCATCAAGCAAGGCGGCAGCAGCCTGCGCGATTATGTCGACAGCGACGGCAAGCGGGGCTACTTCCAGCAGCAATATTTCGTGTATGGCAGAACAGGCGAGGCGTGTCGTACGTGCGGCACAACCATCCGGCAGGTCAAGCAGGGGCAGCGTTCGACTTTCTATTGCCCGGTGTGCCAGCGCTGATTCACTTCGCCCCGTGCTGCAACAGGTAGTCGGCCAGTCTTTTGTCGGTATAGAGGATATGGCTGAGCAGCCAGTCCTTGATCGACTGCAGGACCAGCAATTCCCGGCCCTCCTCGAATTGTTTCTTGAAGCGCAGCGCCTCGTTCATCAGCTGGGCATGCTCGATTTCATGCTCGGCCTGTCCAGGATAGTGGTACTGCGCCATATAGCGGTTTTCCGTCTCGAAATGATGCCTGGCCGCCACCAGCAACTCATCCATCAACTGCAGGACGGACTCGGAAGATTCGTCGCGCTGCAAGGCCGCATTCAGCCGATTCACCAGATACGCCAGGTTGCGGTGCTGTTCGTCCATCTCCGCCACCCCCATCAGATGGCTGTCATCCAGCTTGAGCCACTGATAGTCGTCCGCATGCGGAGATCTTTCCGCAAAGAGGGTGTAGGTGCTCTTGCCGCTGCGCTTGCTCTGGTACATCGCCTGATCGGCCGCAGTGATCAGGTTATCCATCGCGGTGCCGTGTTCCGGATAGATGCTGATTCCCACACTTGCTCCCACGGAGCATTCATTGCCATCCGGCAGGACCATGCCCTGCACGAATGCCTGCACGATCTTTTCCGCAACACCCCTGGCCTGCTGCGGGCCATCCAGATTCCCCAAGATGATGGCGAACTCGTCGCCGCCGAATCGCGCCACGGTATCCACCGCGCGCACGCACGCCAGAAAGCGCTGCGCCGCCATCTTGAGCACGCTGTCGCCCGCTTCGTGGCCGTACCGGTCGTTGACCGTCTTGAATCCGTCCAGATCGACGAACAGCAGGGCCACATGCCGGCCATCACGCTTGGCCTGCGATATGGCCTGCGACAGGCGGTCGAACAATAACGCGCGATTGGGCAGCCCGGTCAGCTTGTCGTGATAGGCCATGAAGTTGATCGTCATCTCCGTCAGCTTGCGCTCGGTGATATCCTGGATGGCACGGATGATAAATTCTGGTTTGCCGCATTCGTCGCGCACCAGCTTTGCCTGCACGCTTCCCCACAGGATCTTGCCGCCCTGGTGGAGATAGCGCTTCTCGATGCTGAAATCCTCGATCTCGCCGGCAAGCATCCGCCTCACCAGCGAAGCCCCCGGCTCAATGTCGTCCGGATGAGTGAGCTGCTGCCAGTCCAGGTGCCGCGACGACACCTCTTCCCGGCTGTAACCGAACATCCTGCACCAGGCTTCGTTGACTTCGACAAATTCGCCCGTCAGCGAATTGCGCGCCATCGGCAGCGCTGTGTGCTCGAACACCGTGCGGAAGCGCTTTTCGCCTTCCGTGCGCAAAGCATCCGCGCGCATCCGTTCCTTCAGGATCGCCGCCTCCGCCTCTGCCAGGTCGCTGCGTCGCCACTGCCAGAAACCGATCCCGAGCAGGGCAAAAACAAGCACGGTCAGCACCCCGGCCACGCGCCGTACCTGTTCGACCATCCGGTAAGCCTCGTCTTCGTCGATCTTGGCAATCAGTACCCATGGCGTATCACGGATCGGCGTTGCAAACGCCAACACAGGCAGACCGCGATAATCCTGGGCATCTTGCAGCAGACCGCTCTTGCCGCGCAACGCCAGGGCTGCCGCCAGCCCTGGCGTATCGAGGGGCAAGCTGAAGCCCAGCGGAAACTCCGTGCGATGGCGGAGCTGGTTCAGATACTGGACCCGTTCGCCGTCAATCCGGACAAGTTCGGTTTCCGCCGTTTCGCTTGCGCTCGGCCAGCCGTCGATCAGGGGAAACAGAAATCGGTCGGGATCCTCGGCCAGATAGATCGAACCGATGCATCTGGCACCTTCCAGCAGCGGGCTCGTGAAACCCAGTCTGGTGTGCTGCCCATCCTGGCGGCGATGCAGATCGATAAACCTGAATTGGCCGGAAGTCGCAACGGCGCAGGCCGTGCCCCCCTGGGTTTTTTCATCCCATACGCGTTCGCCCGCACTCAATATGACGCGCCCGGACGCATCGCACAAGACGACGGCCTGGTAATGGTGAACGTTCAGAAACGCTTCGAAACGCCTGGTCAGCTGCCTGCGCCTGGCATCGTCAGGCGCGCCCGCATGCATCCACAACGCCACCTCGCGCGCAAAGAACGAGTTGTCGGCAAGTATCCGGGATTCGGCGTAACGTTCATCCAGCCAGGCGCGCATCTGGTTGGCCTTGAGCGTCCCGACTGCCGCGATATCTTCCTGTACATCCCGCCGGATCGCTTCGCGCAGGCTGTCGAACAGCATATTGCCCAACAGCAGGGTGACAAGAAGAATCCCCACGAAGACCAGCAACGGCCTGCGGGGAAAGCGCTGTGGATTTGAAATGCCGATGTTCGAATCCATTTGCAGGGCTTTCGGCGTTGTTTGAATTAATGCCCATCCTCCACCGGCGACATTACTCCTGTCCGGTAAATATTTGAAGTGCATCATAAAAAAAGCCCGCCGATTGAGCGGGCTTTTTGCGACGGCGACGAAACCTTACGCCTTGGCCGCCATCAATTTCTCATACTTGGCCTGCAACTGTTCCTTGCTCTCCACGTGACCCGGATCATGTGGGATGCAATCCACCGGGCACACCTCCACGCATTGCGGCGTGTCGTAGTGCCCCACGCATTCCGTGCATTTGTTGGGATCGATGATGTAGATGGTATCGCCTTGCGAAATCGCTCCGTTCGGGCACTCCGGCTCGCACACATCGCAGTTGATACATTCGTCGGTGATCATTAATGACATGTTTACTCTCCTTAACGTTGATATTTTTTTTCCAGTTCCGCCGCCACCAGCGGCGAGACGAACTTGCCCACATCGCCGCCGAAGCGTGCGATCTCGCGCACGATGCTGGCCGAAATGAAGGTGTATTGCTCGGCCGGCGTCAGGAACAATGTCTCGACATCCGGATGCAAGGTGCGGTTCATGCCTGCCATCTGGAACTCGTACTCGAAATCCGACACCGCACGCAGGCCGCGCAGCACCACACGCGCGTTTTGCGAGCGCACGTAACTCATCAGCAGATTGTCGAAGCCCTCGACCTTGACGTTGTCGAAACCGGCAAACACCTCGCGCGCCATTTCCACCCGTTCGTCCAGGGTAAACAGCGTCGCACTGCGACTGGCCGCGACTGCCACCACCACCTCGCCGAACAATCCGGCTGCACGGCGCACGACATCCTCATGCCCGCGCGTGATAGGGTCGAACGTCCCCGGATACACCACTTTGATCATGCTGGTTCACGCTCTAATAGTTGGTAATGCACGGCACCCGCCTTGGCCCGCCTGACCGCGCGCCAGGCCGCATCCGGCTCAAAGGCTGTTCCGCTTTCCAGATAGACCTTACCGTCTTGCGTCAGGATGTTTTCCAGCAGCGGCAGCAATTGGGGCAGGCAATCGCTCTTGAAAGGAGGGTCGACAAAGATCACATCGAACACGCCATGTTCTTGCCGGACGAATTTTAGCCCATCCTCGCAGCGCAAGGCTACATTGCCCAGCCCCAATTTTCCAGCATTGGCCTGCAAGGACCGATATACAACGCGGTTATTCTCGACCATCAGCACCTGTTCCGCGCCGCGCGAAGCCGCCTCGAAACCCAGCGCTCCGCTGCCGGCGAACAGATCGAGACAGCGCTTGCCATACAGCGTCTGCCCCAGCCAGTTGAACAGCGTCTCGCGCACCCGGTCCGGCGTCGGGCGCAAGCCTTCGGCATCGGGAAACTCGATCAGGCGGCTGCGGTGCGTACCTCCGATGATGCGAACCTTGTTTATTTCGCCGCTCCCGCCTTCTCTTCAGGCTGCGCCGATGCATTCCCGGCCGCGGCCGGTTGTGCACTGCCTGCTTCCGGCACCCCCACCATCACGGTTGCCAGGGCATCCGGATCGATGCGGCGTTTGAACGCATCGCGTATCTGTCTGGCCGTCACCTTGTTCACCTTGACGGTGAAATCGTCCAGGTAGGTCAGCGGCAATCCGTAGAAACCGATCACACCGAGGTAATCGAGGATCTTCTTGTTGCTGTCGATACGCAGCGGGAAACCGCCGATGATGTTCTGTTTGGCTGCACGCAGCTCTTTTTCGGTCACTCCCTTGTCCACGAAAGTGCGCAACGTCTTGCGCACCAGACGCAGCGACTCGTCCGCCTGTTCTTTCTTGGTCTGCAGGCCGATCTGGAAGGCGCCGGGCTGCTGCATCGGCATGAAGTAGCTGTATACGCTGTACGCCATGCCGCGCTTCTCGCGCACTTCGTTCATCAGGCGCGAGACGAAACCGCCGCCGCCCAGAATGTAATTGCCGACATACAGCGGGAAATAATCCTCGTCGTTGCGGGCGATGCCAGGCGTGCCGATCAGGATATGGCTCTGGCTTGCCGGATGCGGGATGCGCTGTTCGCTGGGCTGGATGCGGATCATCACCGGGGCGATGTTCGGATCGGCATCCCCGGCAGGCAGGCTGGCGGTCAGGCGCTGCGCGATCTCTTCGGCCTGGGCGCGGCTGATGTCTCCCATCAACGCGACCACCGCATGCTTTGCGCTGTAATGGTCGTGATAAAAACTCTCCAGCTCGGCGCGCTGAATTTTTTCCACATCGGACACCTCGGCATGCCAGCCATAGGGATGTGCGCCGAACACCGCCTTGCCGAACGCCTTGTCGGCGATGCTTTCAGGCTGCGTCTCCGCCTCCTTCAGCGCCGCGATCGTGCGTGCCTTCTCTCGCGCCAGCACCGGCTCCGGGAACAGCGGTTGCTGCAGGCAACGCCCCAGGATGTCCAGCGCGGCATCGCGCTCAGCCGCACTGCTCAAGGTGCGCATGGTCAAGCCGGCACGATCGGCATCGAACTGCCCGCCCATCTGCGCGCCGATATCCGCCAACTTGCGTGCGATCTCGTCTTCATCCAGGTCCTGCGCACCCAGATCGAGCAAGCCAAAGGTCAGGCTGGCCACGCCGACCTTGCCCGCCACATCGAAGCCGCTGCCGGCGGGGAAGCTCACCGACACATCCAGCATCGGCAGGCCGTGGTCTTCCACGAAATACACGCGTGCGCCGCTGGGTGTTTGCCAATGCTGTATCTGCGGCGTGGCCAGCGCGGCCGTTGCCGCGCACAACAGAATTGCCGTGGAAAGGAGTCTAGTGAGCATGCGCCGCTCCTGCAGGGTTATGTCTGGGTTTGTCGGAAAGAGGCTGTGGATCGAGTGTCGCGACCGTCAGGTGATCGTCGTTGAATATCTCGCGCGCCACGTCCTGAACCTGCTGTGCAGTGACCGCCTGCAGCCTCAGCAACATCACCGGAATGTCCTTGTATGAAAGTCCGGCGGTTTCCATCTGGCCGATCTGCATCGCCTGGTAGAACACCGAGTCGCGCTTGTAGACTTCGCCCGCCATCACCTGCGCCTTGACGCGCCGCAACTCTTCGGCGCTCACGCCGTCGCGCACCAGCAGGGCCAGCTGCTCGCGCAGGGCGTTTTCCACATCGGCCACGGTCTTGCCTTCGCGCGGCGTTCCTTCCAGCACGAACAGGCCCGGGCCGCGCGCCACGCTATCGTAGCCCGTGCCGACATCCATCGCCACCTGCTGGTCGCGCACCAGCGCCTTGTTCAACCGCGCCGATGAATTGCCGTCCAGCACCCCCGCCAACACTTCGAGGGCATAGGGTTTCCAGTCTTTTTCCGCATCGCGCAGGGTCGGCGCGTGCCACGCCATGATCAGGTAGGGCAATTCGGCTGGCGCCTTGACCACGATGCGCTGGATGCCGAGCTGCGGCGCTTCGCCCACCGCCTTGCGCTGCGGCAGTTTCACTGCGGGAATGCCGCCGTAATAGCGCTGCGCCAGCGCAAACACTTCCTGTGCCTTGACGTCGCCGGCGATCACCAGCGTTGCATCGTTGGGCGCATACCATGTCTTGTACCAGTTCAGGGCATCGGCGTCGGTCATGTTCTGCAGATCGACCATCCAGCCGATCACCGGGTTATGGTAAGGATGTTCCTGGAACGCCGTCGCCATCATCTTTTCGTACACCAGGGAATGAGGCTCGTCGTCGGTGCGCCAGCGGCGCTCTTCCATCACCACCTTGATCTCTTTGTCGAATTCCTTCTTCGCCATCTGCAGGTTATGCATGCGGTCGGATTCCAGCTTCATCGCCAGCGGCAACCTGGATTTGTGCAATTGCTGGAAGTAGGCGGTATGGTCGTAGCTGGTAAAAGCATTCTCGCGACCGCCTGCTGCAGCGATGACCTTGGAGAACTGCCCGACGGGAACGTCCTTGGTGCCCTTGAACATCATGTGCTCCAGCACGTGCGCGACCCCCGTGGTACCGGTGCGCTCGTCCATGCTGCCTACGTGATACCAGACTTGCTGTACCAGCACCGGCGCGCGGTGGTCTTCCTTGACGATGACTTTGAGCCCGTTGTCCAGGGTCTTTTCATATACTTCGGCCTGAGCAAGCGGAACAGCCTGAAACAGCAGCGCGATGACAATTGATTGGATTCTCATTACCTTATCCCATGGATACGCAATTCGGCATAAAATGAGCACGCATTATGCGACATTTCATCCACTCCAGAATACCTTTGCATGTTTAGTTTCCTGAAAAAATCCCAGGCCGGCAACGATTCGTCCAACTGGCTGGCCCGTCTGACCGGCAGTCTGGCGCGCACTGGTGGACAGCTTTCCGCGCTACTGGTTCCAGGCGGCAGGATCGACGAAGACTTGTATGAGGAACTGGAAACCATTCTCATCACCTCCGACGTGGGTATGGACGCGACGCGTTTGCTGCTTGCGGACGTACGTCGCGCGGTGAAGGAGCAGCGTCTCACCGAAGCCGGTCAACTGAAAGAGGCACTGGCGCACGCCCTGCTCAAATTGCTGCAACCGCTCGCGCAACCGCTGGATGTGGGAACGCATGCCCCCTTCGTCGTCATGCTCTGCGGCGTAAACGGAGCAGGCAAGACCACTTCCATCGGCAAACTGGCCAAGCATTTCCAGCAACAGGGAAAATCGGTGCTGCTGGCGGCAGGCGACACCTTCCGCGCGGCCGCTCGCGAACAACTGACGGAATGGGGCCGGCGCAACGATGTCACCGTCATCGCGCAACAAAGCGGCGATGCCGCTGCAGTCATCTTCGACGCGGTGCAAGCTGCACAGGCGCGTCACATCGATGTGGTGCTGGCCGACACAGCCGGGCGCCTGACCACGCAGGCGCACCTGATGGAAGAAATCAGGAAAGTGAAGCGCGTCATCGCCAAGGCATTGCCCGATGCGCCGCATGAGGTATTGCTGGTGCTGGACGCCAACACCGGGCAGAACGCGCTGACACAGGTCAAAGCCTTCGACGATGCACTGCAGGTGACCGGGCTGGTGCTGACCAAGCTCGACGGCACCGCCAAAGGCGGCGTCATCGCCGCCATCGCCAAGGCACATCCGATTCCGGTCCGTTTCATCGGTGTGGGCGAAGGCCTCGACGACCTGCGCCCGTTTGTGGCGGAAGAGTTCGTGGCGGCGCTTCTGGGTGACGAAAGATGATCAAATTCAACCAGGTCTACAAGCGTTACCCCGGTGGGCACGAAGCGCTGAAGAACCTCTCCTTCGAGATCGCCGAAGGAGAAATGGCGTACCTCACCGGACATTCCGGTGCCGGCAAGAGCACGCTGCTCAAGCTCATCGCCGCCATCGAGCGTCCCACCAGCGGCGCCGTGCTGGTGAACGGACAGAACATCCGCTCCATCAAACCTGCCGCAATCCCGCACCTGCGCCGCAACATCGGGTTGATCTTCCAGGACCACAAATTGCTGTTCGACCGCAACGCTTTCGACAACGTAATGCTGCCGTTGCAGATCTGCGGCTTCGACCACCGCGAGAGCGCCAGGCGCGTGCGCGCCGCCCTGGACAAGGTCGGTCTGCTCGATCGCGAAAAGGTCAATCCGATCGCACTCTCGGGCGGTGAGCAACAACGCCTGTGCATCGCACGCGCCATCGTCAACCGCCCCACCATGCTGCTGGCCGACGAACCGACCGGCAATCTGGATACCGAGTACTCGAACGAGATCATGAACATCTTCAAATCGTTCCACCAGGTCGGCGTCACGCTGCTCATCTCCACCCACGACGAAGGCATCCTGCGGCAGTTTCCGGCACGCGCACTGCACCTCAGGAAAGGGGAACTGCAGGCATGAGAACGCTGATCGAACACCTGCGCGTACTGCGCTTCACCCTGCAGCGCCTGCTGCTCACGCCCAAC
>JAJZUH010000043.1 GCA_021847165.1 Pseudomonadota bacterium | reverse complement strand
TCCTGGCGCCGATCCACATTGCCTTTCTGGAACTGATCATCGATCCCGCCTGTTCCATCGTATTCGAGGCGGAGAACGGCGGTGCCAGGCTGATGGAACGGCCGCCGCGCGCGCAGGCGGAACATCTTGTTTCCCCCCGGCATCTTGTGGTCAGCCTGGCCCAGGGCGCCTGGGTCACGCTGGGGATCGTCGCGTTCTACATGTGGAGCCTGCGGTCCGGCATGCCGGCCGAAGAGGCGCGCGCACTGGCGTTCATCGTCATGATCACTGCCAATGCGGCGCTGATATTCTCCATCCGCCCCCGGCAGCAGAAATGGAGGCAGACTTTCACGCCGCCCTCTGTGGTCGCCCTGTGGGTGCTCGCCGCAACATTTGCCGGATTAGCTGTCATCACCGGCATCCCGGCCATTGCTGGCGCATTCGCATTCCGCCCGCCTGCACTTTCGCACTGGCTGCTTGCCTTCGGCATCGGCATCGGCATCGTGTTCCTGCTTGAAGCGGTCAAGCTCGGACTCGGCAAACTGCGCCGCACTGCCTGATCGCCCTCTCCGCCGTTACTTGCCCTCGCGCTTGCTGTTCAGGCTGATGATGAGCACGCCTGCCAGCACCAGCAACGAGCCTGCGATCTGCAGCAGCGAGACGTTCTCGTGCAGGAACACGTATGCCATGTAGATCGTGCTGACGGGGCCGATGGAGCCGATCAGCGAGGCGCTGCCCGAACCGATGCGGCGGATGGCGAAAGACAGCAGGAACACCGGCAGCACCGTGGAAAAAATCGCCATCGCGACGGAGAGTTCGTACACGCGCAACGGCAAGTCGAGCGCGTTCAGCGGACGCATGGCCGCGAATTGCAGCAAGCTGGCAATGCTGGCCACCACCATGGCATAGGAAGTGAAGCGCAGCGTACCGATGCGTGCAATGGCATGCCCCGCCCCCACCAGGTAGATCGAATAGGACAAGGTACTGGCAAAGACCAGCGATGCGCCCAGCACGATGCCTTCCTCCCTGGTCCCTGCGTCGTGCAGGAACACCAGCGCGATCCCCGCGTAGCACAAAGCCATCGCCGCCGTGACCATGCGGCCGATGGCGCGCTTGTAGAACAGCGCGGCAAGGATCACCGTCATGGTCGGATAGAGGAACAGGATCAGGCGCTCCAGCCCGGCGGAAATGTACTGCAAGCCGAGAAAATCGAGAAAGCTGGAACAATAGTAGCCGATCAGGCCCAGCCCCAGCACCAGCATCCGGTCATGCATGTCGAGCGGCTCGGCATGGCGGCGCCGCACCCAGATCGCCACGCCGATGAAGAACGGTACCGAGAACACCATGCGCAAGGCGAGCAGCGTCACCGTATCGACATGATCGAGATAGGCCAGCTTGACCAGAATCGCCTTGGCCGAGAAACCGACCGCCGCAAGCAGCGCGAAAGCGATGCCGAACAGGACATCCCGCTGGGAGAAGGTGCTGCTGGTTTGTTTTGCCATCTTTGCAAGACCCTTTGGTTTATCGGCAGTGCGGGTCTCGGGCAGTAGCAACGCGGCGGACCCGCAGTTGCCCGGTTTAAACAGAAACGTCAGAACGGGTATGTGCTGCGGCTATATGCTGGCAGGGCCAGCCACAGTCGCATGGATATCATCGATCCGGCAGGAATGAGTTGCTGTGCGTACATGCAGCGGAATATACGGGGCCAACGGGCAGCAAGTCAATCCGGATACGAGACCGACTTCGCCGCTGCCCGTTGCGCCAGGCCAAGCACCTCAGGCTTCCATCGCCTCCGGTTCGGTCTCGGGGCAAGCATCTGAACGCGATACCGCATAGGCGTGATTCACTCGCTCGCGCAATTCCTTGCCGGCCCTGAAGTGCGGCACGTCCTTGGCGGGCAACTCGATGATCTTGCCGGTGTTCGGATTGCGCCCCTTGCGCGACAGGCGATGGAATACCCCAAAGGCACCGAAGCCCCGGATCTCCACGCGCCCTTTTTCTTCCAGCACGCTGGCTATCTTGTCCAGGATAAGGCGGACTGCCATTTCAATGTCTTTCTGGGTCAGTTCGGGATGCCGTGAAGCAAGCTGTTGAATCAGTTCAGATCGTGTCATGATGGCTCAATTGTCGAGATGAAATAAAACGGCATGAAGACAGCCGGGTGCCGGACGCTTCATCATGGGTGCAGGCATCATTCGCCCTCCGGCGCGGCACCATCCATCGCGGCAGCCTGCTCGGCCTGAGCATTCATCACGATGATGCTGATGCGCCTGTTGTGCGCACTGAACGGGTCTGCCGGGTCGAATAAAGCGGAAGAAGACAAGCCGACAACCCGAATGATCTTGTCGTCCCTCAAACCGCCGCCGACCAACGCTCGCCTGGCCGCATTGGCACGGTCCAGAGACAATTCCCAGTTGCTGTAATTTCTGGTGCTCCCCTGGTAAGGCGTCGCGTCGGTGTGACCGGTAATGCCGATCCTGTTCGGAACGGCATTCAGGGTGGTGCCGAAACGGTGCAGGATGTCCACCGCATAGGGCTGCAGAATGGCGCTTCCGAGATTGAACATCGGGCGGCTCTGCTTGTCGATGATCTGGATGCGCAAACCGTCGGTAGTGATGTCGATCTGGAGCTGGTCCTTGAAGGCGCGCAATTCCGCATGCGCTTCGATTTCCAACTCAAGACTGCGCTTCAATTCCTGCAGGCGTACTCTTTCCTTGCGTTGCGCATCCAGCCGGTTCTCTTTCAATGCGGCCTGGGTCTTTTCAGGCACCGCTTCCAGTTTGGGTTGCGCATCGCCAGCCACCGGGCGATTGCTTCCTTCATGGATCAGGCTGCTTTGATCCGACATATCCTTGCCGCCTGACAAGACAACCATCAGAGGGGTCTGGAAATACTGCGCAATGGCGCGCAGACGCGCTTCGGAATTGCTTCCTAGCAGCCACATCAACAGGAAGAATGCCATCAGGGCGGTCACGAAATCGGCATACGCGATCTTCCAGGCTCCGCGTGCATGCGGTTTGCCGGAGCGAACGATCCTTTTAACCACCAGCGGACGGATCTTCTGCTTGCTGCCGCCTGATTTCTTGATTTCCGGATTGACCGCTGCCATATAACCCTCATGTCGGTTATACGCAAAGACTTCACAACAGCAGAACGCCAAAAGGAATTGAGGGAATGCTCAGATCACCTGGCGGCCCCGCTGGCACTCGACGAGATGTCGAATAGGAACTTGTCCCTTAGCCCGGAAGCTTTGCGTCCCCGCCTTTCGACGGGTTTGCCCTTGCAGGCGTTGATGTTCAAATCAACGATTGCGCGTGGATTCTATGGTCAGGAGGTATGGGATGTCAAACAAGGCGGCCATTCGGCAGTTGAAACCGGCCGCTTGACGGCCCGGCACAAACCTTCGCCACCCGCTCGCCTGCAGCCGGCCTAGCCGGCCAACCCGACGTAGACATTCTGCACATCATCATCCGCGTCGATGGCCTCGAGGAAGGCTTGCACCTCTTCGAGTTCGGCATCGTTGCTGATGGTGACGGGATTCTTGGGGCGGAAGCCCAGTTTGGCAGAAACGACGTTGAAGCCTTGGGCGGGCAAGGCTTTGCATACGGCATCCAGATCGGTGACTTCGGTGATGAACAGTGCGGTGCCTTCTTCGTCGGCGGGCTCAAAGTCCTGCGCGCCTGCTTCAATGGCGGCAACTTCGACGTCGGCATCCTTGTTGGCGGCAGTCGCCTCGATCATGCCGACGTAGCTGAAGTCCCAGGAGACAGAGCCTTCCGCACCGAGCTGACCTTTGCGGAACAGCACGTTCATGCTCGACTTGGTACGGTTGACGTTGTCGGACAGGCATTCGACGATGACGGGGACACGGTGCGGAGCGAAACCTTCGTAAACGAGGCGTTCCAGTTGCGCGCCGCCATCGAGCAGGCCTGCGCCCTTCTTGATGGCACGATCCAGCGTGTCCTTGGGCATGGAGGCTTTTTTGGCCTGCTCGACCACCAGTCGTAATCGCGAATTCAGGCTCGGGTCGGCGCCGCCTTTGGCGGCGACCATGATTTCCTTGGCGAGTTTGCCGAATATCTTGCCCTTGGCATTCGCCGCCACTTCCTTATGTCTGGCTTTCCACTGTGCGCCCATGTCTGCTCTCTTGTGCTATTGATCGATGCGATGCCTTGCCGGGACGAATCCCAAGGCGCGCATCTTGCCCTAAGTGGGGACAGGGTTCAATCCTGACGCGACACACACAGCAGGATCATTGAGCCGGCTTCAGCTGCCAGGCGGAGTGGCATCCCACGCATTTCGACATCGTGTCGGAAAGCATGCCCAGCAGGTCGGCTTGGCTCTTCCCTTCTTCCGCGGCCTGCGCCAGGTCATCCATGTCGTGATGCACGCTCATGCCGAGGGACTTGAATGCCACCGGCAGCTTGGCCATCAGGGCCGGATTGACGTCTGCAGCCGAGGCCATGCCCGCTGCACGTGCCGACCTGGCCACCAGTTTCATGTCGCCCTGGCGGATGCCTTGCACGACCTGCTGCGATGCTGACAGCAAGCCGCGCATCTCACCCAGCACCAGGTCGCGCTCTGCCGGTGCCAGCACCACGGCAGTCCTGCCATCCGTACCTGCTGTCGTGTTCCCCCGCACAAAGAACCATGCAAACACCGATACTGTGACGATCCACAGCACCATGGCGGCCAGCGCAAGACGATTCGTGAACATATGCATCCCAAGTCTCATTGATAAGTGGCGCACCATAGAACACATCGGTCTGCCTGTCTGTGAGGATAATCACATAAGGTCTGTCAGGACACGGGCTTGAATCGTGCAACATCTTCCAGCACGCGCAGGAAATCGTCGCCATACTTCGCCAGTTTGGCCTGGCCCACACCGCTGACCTGTCCCATCTCATCCAGCGTCTGCGGCTTGCGGTTGAGGATTTCCAGCAGGGTACTGTCGTGAAAAATGACGTAAGGCGGCACACCCTGTTCGCGCGCCAGCTCCATGCGCTTGGCTTTGAGCGCCAGCCACAGCGGATCTTCGTTGGCACCGGCGTAGGCTTCGCGCAGGCGCGAACCACGCTCGGCTTTGCTGGGTTTGCGCCTGGCCGGCTCGGCATCGCGGCGCAGCCACACTTCCTGTTCGCCACGCAGCACCGGACGGGCCGCTTCGGTGAGGCGCAAGCCGCCGTAACCCTCCATGTCCACGCTGATGAAGCCGGCCGCGGCGAGCTGGCGATAGACGCTGCTCCATTGCGCTTGCGCGAGTTCCTTGCCGATGCCGAAAGTGCTGAGCTGCTGATGAGCGCACTGTTCGACCTTGGGGGTGACTTTGCCGAGCAGCACGTCGATCAGGTGCACGACGCCGAAACGCTGACCGGTGCGATAAACGCAGGACAGCGCCATCTGCGCGGCTCTGGTGGCATCCCAGGTATCCACGGGCGACAGGCAGTTATCGCATTCACCGCAACTGCCCGGATGTTCCTCGCCGAAATAGCGCAGGATGGTCTGGTGACGGCAGGCCGTGGATTCGCAAAAACCGAGCAGTGCGTCGAGTTTTTGCAGTTCGACGCGCTTGCGCTCTTCCGGCGCCTCGCCGGACAGCAGCATCTGGCGCATGGACACGACATCCCCCAGACCATAAGCCATCCATGCATTTGCCGGCAGGCCATCGCGGCCGGCACGCCCCGTTTCCTGGTAATAACCTTCCATGCTCTTGGGCAGATCGAGGTGGGCGACGAAGCGCACGTTGGGCTTGTCGATGCCCATGCCGAAGGCGACGGTGGCAACCATGATGACGCCCTCCTCGCGCAGGAAGCGCTTCTGGTTCGCGCTGCGCGTCGTCGCATCCAGTCCGGCGTGATACGGCAGGGCATCCCAGCCCTGTTCCTTGAGCCAGGCGGCGGTCTCCTCGACCTTCTTCCGCGACAGGCAATACACGATGCCCGCATCGTCAGGATGCTCGGCTTCGAGGAAAGCCTGCAACTGCTGGCGCGCGTTGTTTTTCTGCGTGACGCGGTAACGGATGTTGGGACGATCGAAGCTGGAAACGAACCGGGTAGCGCTTTCCAGTGCGAGGCGTTCGACGATCTCGCTGCGCGTCGGCGCATCCGCCGTCGCTGTCAGTGCGATGCGCGGCACTGAAGGAAAGCGTTCATGCAATACGCTCAGTGCACGGTATTCCGGGCGGAAGTCATGCCCCCATTGCGACACGCAATGTGCTTCGTCGATGGCAAACAGGGCGATGCCGTTGTCTTGTTGCAGGCGCTCCAGCAGGTTCAGAAAGCCTTCAGTCAGCAACCGCTCCGGCGCGACGTACAACAGTTTCAATTCGCCGCGCATCAGTTGCCGCGAGACTTCCCGCGCTTCTTCGGCCTCCAGGCTGGAATTGAGGAAGGCAGCCGGCACCCCCAGCTGCTTGAGCGCATCGACCTGATCCTGCATCAGCGCGATCAGCGGCGACACCACGATGCCGACGCCACCGCGCAATAGTGCCGGGATCTGATAGCACAGCGACTTTCCGCCGCCAGTGGGCATCAGTACCAGCGCGTCGCCGCCGCTGGCCACATGCTCGACAATGGCCTGCTGCTCGCCGCGGAACGAGGCATAACCGAACGTGTCGCGCAGAATTTGATGGGCAGGACCGGAACTCATGAATAAGGTGATCAAACGAAAACGGGAGCTTAACCCGCGCAGCAGAATCCGGGTTGTCCAAATGCGCACGATGGTATGATTTCGCCAGAATAGTACACGCATCAATTTGCCGAGGAAGGTTGTTTGATGAATATCCGCACCATTGCCACCCGCCCCTTCTCCGACCAGAAACCCGGCACATCGGGCCTGCGCAAGAAGGTTCCAGCCTTCCAGCAGCCGCACTACCTGGAAAATTTCGTACAGAGCATCTTCGACAGCGTCTCTGCTCCCAAGGGATCGACCCTGGTGCTGGGCGGAGATGGGCGCTATTACAACCGCACTGCGATCCAGATCATCCTGAAAATGGCGGCGGCAAACGGTTTCGGCCAGGTGCTGGTGGGCCGCGGCGGCATTCTTTCCACACCGGCCGCCTCCTGCGTGATCCGGAAATACCAGGCCTTCGGCGGCATCATCCTGTCCGCGAGCCACAACCCCGGCGGACCGGACGGCGATTTCGGCATCAAGTTCAACGGCAGCAATGGTGGGCCGGCCACCGAAGCGGTGACCGACACGATCTTTGCCAAGAGCAAGGCCCTTTCCAGCTATCGCATCCTGGAAGCAGCGGATGTTCCGCTGGATTCGTTGTGCGAAACGACCTTGGGGGATATGCAGGTCAAGGTAATCGACCCGGTGAGTGACTATGCCGACCTGATGGAGTCTTTATTCGACTTTGCCGCGATACGTTCGCTATTGCAGGGCAGCTTCAAAATCAAATTCGATGCAATGCATGCGGTGAACGGGCCTTACGCCAGGGAGATTCTGGAAAGGCGCCTGGGTGCCGCAAGCGGCAGTGTGATGAATGCCGTGCCGCTGGAAGATTTCGGCGGCGGCCACCCCGACCCCAACCTGACCTACGCGCACGATCTGGTGGAGATCATGTACGGTGCAGATGCCCCGGATTTCGGTGCGGCGTCCGATGGCGATGGCGACCGCAACATGATCCTCGGCAAGCGCTTCTTCGTAACGCCTTCGGACAGCCTCGCGCTGCTGGCGGCGAACGCCACGCTGGTGCGCGGCTATGCCGGCGGCCTGGCGGGCGTGGCACGTTCGATGCCGACCAGTGCCGCCGTAGACCGTGTGGCGCATGCACTGGACATCCCCTGTTTCGAGACCCCGACCGGCTGGAAGTTCTTCGGCAATCTGATGGATGCAGGCAAGGTCACGCTATGCGGCGAGGAGAGTTTCGGCACCGGGTCCAGCCACGTGCGGGAAAAGGACGGGCTGTGGGCGGTGCTGTTCTGGCTCAACATCCTGGCGGTACGCAAGCAATCGGTGGAGATCATCGTGCGTGAACATTGGGCCAGATTCGGCCGCAATTTCTATTCACGCTACGATTATGAGGGATTGCCGACGGAGGCGGCCAATGGCGTGATGCAGCATCTGCGCGACAGCTTCGCCACACTGGCCGGCACTGCGTTTGGCAGGTATTCAATCCAGACTTGCGACGATTTCAGCTATACCGATCCGGTCGATGGCAGCATCAGCAAGGGCCAGGGGGTGCGCATCCTGTTTGGAGACGGCTCGCGCATCATCTTCCGCCTGTCCGGCACCGGCACGGAAGGGGCAACGCTGCGTGTCTATCTGGAAGCATTCGAAGCCGATGTCTCGCGCCATCCTCTCGACGCCCAGGAAGCCTTGAAGGAGCTGATCGGAATCGCATTGCATGTCTCGGAATTGCAGACCCGCACCGGGCGGGAACAACCGACGGTAATTACCTAGTATCGGACCTGGATGGGACGGCGGCTGCCACGCCCGAGGGGGTTGCAACCGCTTCGCTGCCGACCACCTGGAAGAACACCTCGCCCTGCTTGATCATGCCCAGTTCGCTGCGTGCACGCTCTTCGATGGCATCGGTTCCGCGCTTGAGGTCGCGCACCTCCGCATCCAGCGACGCATTGCGTTTTTGGGTCTGATCGTTGATTTGTTTCTGGGCTTCGACCTGCTTGCCCATGTCCCACACCTTCAGCCAGCTACCCTTCCCCAGCCAGAGCGGATATTGCAACAGCAGGAGAAGAGCAAGCAGGATGTAGGTGACGACACGCATCAGCCTAACTGGTAGTAAGCCTCACGTCCCGGATAAGAGGCGCTGTCGCCGAGGTCTTCTTCGATGCGCAGCAGCTGGTTGTACTTCGCCATGCGGTCGGAGCGGGACAAGGAGCCTGTCTTGATCTGCATCGCATTCGTCGCCACGGCCAGATCGGCGATGGTGGAATCCTCGGTCTCGCCGGAACGATGCGAGATCACGGCGGTGTAGCCGGCACGCTTCGCCATTTCGATGGCCGCGAAGGTCTCGGTCAAGGTACCGATCTGGTTGACCTTGATCAGGATGGAATTGGCAATGCCGCGCTTGATGCCTTCGCGCAGGATCTTGGTGTTGGTCACGAACACGTCATCGCCGACCAATTGAATCTGTTTGCCGAGGCGGTCGGTCAAGGCCTTCCAGCCATCCCAATCGTGCTCGCTCATGCCGTCTTCCAGGGTGATGACCGGGTACTTGTCCACCCAGGCAGCATATAAATCGATGATCTGGGCGGAAGTCAGCGTCAATCCATCTGCCTTCAGGTGATATTTCCCATCCTTGTAGAATTCGGATGCGGCGGCGTCGATGCCGATTGCCACATCGGCCCCCGGCACATAGCCAGCGGCTTCGATGGCTTCGACGATGACCTTCAGCGCTGCCTCGTTGGAGCCCAGCGCTGGCGCAAAGCCGCCTTCGTCACCAACGGTGGTAGTCAAACCGCGATGATGCAGGATCGATTTCAAGGCATGAAACACTTCTGCGCCGCAGCGCAGTGCTTCACGGAAGCTCTCGGCGCCAACCGGAATGATCATGAATTCCTGGATGTCTGCACCGCCAGTAGCATGTGCACCGCCATTGATGATGTTCATCATCGGCACCGGCATCTCCATGCGTGCAGCACCGCCAAGATAACGATACAGCGGCAGGCCGCTCTCTTCTGCCGCAGCGCGCGCCACCGCCATGGAGACGGCGAGAATCGCATTCGCACCGAGGCGCGATTTGGTATCGGTTCCGTCCAGTTCGATCATGGTCTGGTCAATGAAAGCCTGCTCGGCGGCATCCAGGCCAATGATCGCTTCAGCGATTTCCGTGTTCACATTTTCAACAGCATTCAGCACCCCCTTGCCCAGATAGCGCTTCTTGTCGCCATCGCGCAATTCGATCGCTTCTTTCTCCCCGGTGGAAGCACCGGACGGCACAGCTGCACGTCCCATGACGCCCGATTCCAGCAACACGTCCGCTTCTACGGTAGGATTGCCACGGGAATCCAGTATTTCACGCGCTACTACATCAACGATTGCACTCATTCTTATTCTTCCTTCACTCACACACTTTTCAAGTTAACGTTCTCTTCGATAAAACCGTGTTGCTTCACCAGTCCGTCCAGCGCCTTGAGCGTCTGCAACAGCGTTTGCAGATGCCCCAGCGGAAAGGCATTCGGCCCGTCCGACAGCGCCTTTGCAGGATCGGGATGGGTCTCCATGAACACCCCGGCCACGCCGGCCGCGACTGCAGCCCGAGCCAATACCGGCACGAATTCGCGCTGGCCGCCGCTCGCCGTACCTTGCCCGCCTGGCAATTGCACCGAGTGTGTGGCATCGAACACCACCGGACATCCGGTATTGCGCATGACGGCCAGCGAACGCATATCCGAGACCAGATTGTTGTAGCCGAATGATGCTCCGCGCTCGCACACCATGATGTTGTCCGCGCCGCTCACTTCGCGCGCCTTGTCCACCACGTTCTTCATGTCCCACGGCGACAGAAACTGGCCTTTCTTGATGTTGACCGGTTTGCCCGCCTTGGCCACGGCATGGATGAAATCGGTCTGACGACACAGGAATGCGGGCGTCTGCAGCACGTCTACCACGGCAGCAACAGGAGCGATCTCGTCCTCGGTATGCACATCCGTCAGCACCGGCACGCCAATCTGCATCTTGACCTTTTCCAGTATCTTCAAACCAGCTTCCATGCCAAAGCCGCGGAAAGTCTTGCCAGAGCTGCGATTGGCTTTGTCGTAAGAGGATTTGTAGATGAACGGGATTCCGAGCTGCTGACAAATCTCTTTTAGCTGGCCCGCAGTGTCCAGCGCCATTTGCTCCGACTCGATCACGCAGGGACCGGCGATCAGGAACAACGGCTTGTTCAGGCCAACCTCGAACCCGCACAATCTCATGCTGCCTCCTTATGCTTGACGGCAGCCTCGACGTAGGCCTTGAACAACGGATGTCCGGCACGCGGTGTGGAGGTGAACTCCGGGTGGAACTGCACGCCGACGAACCAGGGATGCATGCTTTGCGGCAGCTCCATCATCTCCGGCAGATCCTCTGAAGGGGTGCGGGCAGAAATGATCAATCCGTTTTTTTCCAGCGCAGGGACGTAATGGTTGTTCACTTCATAGCGATGACGATGACGCTCGTTCACTTCATCGCCGTAGATACGCTGTGCCATGGTGTTTGGTTTGATCGGACAACGTTGGGAACCGAGGCGCATGGTGCCCCCCAGATCGGAGTCTGCGCTGCGCTTGGCAACCTTGCCATCGCGGTCCAGCCATTCGGTGATCAATGCCACAACAGGATGTTCCGTTTCCAGGTTGAATTCAGTGCTGTTGGCATCCGCCATGCCGGCAACATGACGCGCATATTCGATCACCGCAAGTTGCATCCCCAGGCAAATACCGAGATAAGGTATCTTGTTCTCGCGCGCATAGCGAATCGCAGCGATCTTTCCTTCGGTGCCGCGCACGCCGAATCCTCCCGGAACCAGAATCGCATCGAGATCCTTCAGGCACTCCGTTCCGTCGTTCTCGATCGCTTCAGAATCGAGGTACTCGATATTCACGCGCGTAGCGGTATGGATACCTGCATGACGCAATGCCTCGATCAACGATTTATAGGACTCTGTGAGATCAACATACTTGCCGACCATACCGATGGTGATCTGGTGTTGCGGATTCTCCTGCGCCTTGATCAGGTTCTGCCACACGGTCAGATCAGCGGGCGGCGCATTCAACGCCAGCTCTTCGCAAATGATGCGATCCAGTCCTTGTTCGTGCAGCACTTGCGGCACCTTGTAGATGCTGTCCACATCCCACATCGAGATCACGCTGTCTTCTCGCACATTGGCGAACAGCGAAATCTTGGCGCGCTCATCATCAGGAATGCGGCGGTCCGCACGGCACAGCAAGGCGGTCGGGAAAATACCGATTTCGCGCAGTTTCTGCACGCTGTGCTGGGTCGGCTTGGTCTTCAGTTCGCCGGCCGTGGCAATATAAGGAACCAGCGTCAAGTGGACGTAGGCAACCTGGTGGCGCCCCATACGCAATCCCATCTGACGCGCGGCCTCCAGGAACGGCAGTGATTCGATGTCACCCACCGTGCCGCCGATTTCCACGATGGCCACATCCGCCTTGCCTTCATGCGAAGCCGCAGCACCGCGCTCGACAAAGGCTTGTATCTCGTTGGTGATATGCGGGATCACCTGTACCGTCTTACCCAGATATTCGCCGCGCCGCTCCTTGCGGATCACGCTCTCGTAAATCTGTCCGGTGGTGAAATTGTTGGCCTTGCGCATCTTGGCCGAAATGAAACGCTCGTAATGCCCCAAATCCAGATCGGTTTCAGCACCGTCTTCAGTGACAAAAACTTCGCCATGCTGGAACGGGCTCATCGTGCCAGGATCGACATTGATATAGGGATCGAGCTTGAGCATCGTGACCTTGAGCCCGCGCGATTCGAGGATGGCCGCAAGTGAAGCGGCGGCGATGCCTTTTCCCAAGGAAGAGACAACGCCGCCGGTAATGAATATGTACTT
>JAJZUH010000042.1 GCA_021847165.1 Pseudomonadota bacterium | reverse complement strand
GCTCGTTTATCGATACGGTAATGCAGGGTTTCGAGGAATCGTCGCAATATGAATGGAGGCAGCAGATCGAGCGCATGAGCAAAGGCGGCGACCAGATCCTGCTGTTGCGGGGAACGCGGCTGTCCACTATCGAGGAAGACAACAATTTTGTGGTGGTGTTCGACGATATCACCCACCTGCTGCAAGCCGAGCGTCAGGCAGCCTGGGGCGAGGTGGCGCGGCGACTGGCGCACGAGATCAAAAATCCGCTTACGCCGATACAGCTCTCGGCAGAACGCCTGCAACACAAGTTGCTGGGCAAGCTGGATGACCACGATACGCAGCTGGTGCAACGCGCTACCCAGACCATCGTCAGCCAGGTGGGCGCGATGAAGAATATGGTTACCGAATTCGCCAACTATGCGCGAGCGCCTGCCGCACGGATGGTGCAGCTCGACATGCATCAGCTGTTGAACGAGGTGATGGGCCTGTACGAAGCCAACACCAGCCCGATCGACCTTCAGTTCGGTGCCGAACGCACCCTGCTGAACGGGGATGCCACCCGCCTGCGTCAGGTCATCCACAACCTGCTGCAGAACGCGCACGACGCATTGCAACAGACGGCGCGTCCGCAAATCGTGCTGTCTACCGAGAACACCCCCGATAATGCCTTGAAACTGACGGTACGCGATAACGGCAGCGGCATTCCGGAGCACATGCTGGGAAGGCTGTTCGAGCCCTACATGACGACCAAACAGCGGGGAACCGGCCTGGGCCTGGCGATTGTAAAAAAGATCGTGGAAGAGCATGGCGGAAAAATAACCATAGAAAGCCAGCCCGCGGCTGGTACGAGTGTGAGCGTTATCCTGCCTCTGGCGGTAACAGAAACGGAGATGTTGTGATGGCTACAAAAGAGATACTGGTGGTTGACGATGAGGTGGGCATCCGCGAATTGCTCTCCGAAATCCTGTTCGATGAGGGCTATCGCATACATCTGGCGGAGAACGCCGAGCAGGCGCGGAAATTTCGTGCCAGCCATGCTCCCGACCTGGTGCTGCTGGATATCTGGATGCCGGATACCGATGGTCTGACGCTGCTCAAGGAATGGGTCGAGCAGGGCCTGCTCACCATGCCGGTGATCATGATGTCCGGACATGGCACGATCGAGACGGCGATGGAGGCGATGCGCATCGGCGCGTCGGACTTCCTGGAGAAGCCCATTGCCTTGCAGAAATTGCTGGCGACGGTGGCCAAGGCCATTCAACAAGGCGTTCCTGCCGCTGCGCCGGTGCTGCGCCAGCCGCAAGCCACCCAGACCGAAAGCGACAAAGACGGTTGCATACAGACATCTTTGCCGCTAGATTTGCCCTTGCGCGAAGCAAGAGAGCATTTCGATAGCCTGTACTTCAACTATCAGATGAAAAAAGAGAATGGGAACATCTCGCGCATCGCCGAGAAGGCTGGCATAGAACGCACCCATCTTTACCGAAAACTCAAACAATTGGGGATAAAACCCATTAAAAAGGGATCAAGCGAGCATCAATAGGCCAAACGCGCCCGGACTCGAAGACTTGCCGTTGTTGCCCAACGGCGAGCCGTTAAGGCATAATCAGCGCCTTTCGTTGCAAAAATAATTCGGTTTTTATTAGGGATGTTTTTAGGAGGCAGGAAAATGGCTGCGGCACGTAATGTAACCCCCCCGAAATTCAATGACATCACCGGCGCGATCCGCATGCTGGCGGTGGATGCCGTACAAAAGGCCAATTCCGGTCATCCAGGTGCGCCAATGGGCATGGCAGAGATCGCCGAAGTGTTGTGGAATCACCACCTGCGCCACAACCCTGCCAACCCCAAGTGGTTCGACCGCGACCGTTTCGTACAATCAAACGGCCACGGTTCGATGCTGATCTATGCATTGCTGCACCTGACCGGCTACGACCTGCCGATTGACGAACTGAAGCGTTTCCGCCAGATGCATTCCAAGACGCCGGGTCACCCCGAGTATGGCTACACCGTCGGCGTCGAAACGACCACCGGCCCGCTTGGCCAGGGCATCACCAACGCAGTCGGCATGGCAATGGCCGAGAAGTTGCTGGCCAACGAATTCAACAAGCCGGGACACGAGATCGTCAACCACCATACTTATGTATTTATGGGCGACGGCTGCATGATGGAGGGCATTTCGCACGAAGCCTGCGCGCTGGCCGGTACCTGGGGCCTGGGCAAGCTGATCGCCTTCTGGGACGACAACAATATCTCCATCGATGGGCATATCGACGGCTGGTATACCGATGACACCGCCAAACGTTTCGAGGCCTACGGCTGGCATGTCATTGCCGACGTGCAAGGCCACGACCCGGACGAGATCAATAAAGCCATCGTTGCGGCCAAGGCCGTTACCGACAAGCCTACGCTGATCTGCTGCAAGACCATCATTGGCGTTGGTTCCCCGAACAAGGCCGGTACGCACGATGTGCACGGCGCCGCACTGGGCGACGCGGAAGTTCAGGCGACGCGCGAACACATCGGCTGGAAATATCCTCCGTTCGAGATTCCCAAGCATGTGTACGAGGCATGGGATGCGCGCACCAAGGGCGAAGGCCTGGAAAAACTGTGGAACAACAAGTTTGCCGAATACAAGAAGGCCTACCCGAAAGAAGCTGCCGAATTCGAGCGCCGCATGAACGGCGACCTGCCGGCCAACTGGGCCGAACATGCCGCCAAGGCCATCGCCGCTGTCAACGAGAAGGGCGAGACCATTGCCACCCGCAAGGCTTCGCAGAACGCGATCAACGCACTGGTTCCGGCATTGCCTGAATTCCTCGGCGGTTCCGCCGACCTGACCGGTTCCAACCTGACCAACTGGACCGGCGCGCATCATGTGCACGGCAAGAAGCCCGGCAACTACATCAGCTACGGCGTGCGCGAATTCGGCATGTCGCACATCATGAACGGCATGGCCTTACATGGCGGCCTGCTGCCGTTCGGCGGTACCTTCCTGATGTTCTCGGAATATGCCCGCAATGCCTTGCGCATGTCGGCCCTGATGAAGCAGCGCGTGATCTATGTGTTTACCCACGACTCCATCGGTCTGGGCGAAGACGGCCCGACTCACCAGCCGGTCGAGCAGACCACGACCCTGCGCTACATCCCCAACATGGACACCTGGCGTCCGTGCGACACCGTCGAGTCGATGGTGTCATGGGTATGCGCGGTCGAGCGCAAGACTGGCCCGTCTTCCTTGATTTTCAGCCGTCAGAATCTGGCTTTCCAGAAACGCGACGCGAAGCAGATCGAAAACATCCGCAAGGGTGCGTATGTGCTGTCTGAAGCAGCCGGCGGCAAGCCGCAAGCCGTCATCATCGCGACCGGCTCCGAAGTGGACCTGGCAATGAAAGCCCAGACCGCATTGGCCGCAGAAGGTATCAATGTGCGCGTGGTGTCGATGCCCTCGACCAACGTGTTCGACCGCCAGGACCAGGCCTACAAGGACAGCGTATTGCCCAAGGGCATCAAGCGCGTGGCCGTCGAGGCTGGCGTGACCGGCCTCTGGTACAAGTATGTCGGCCTGGAAGGCGCCGTGATCGGCATGGACTGCTTCGGCGAATCCGCACCGGCCCCCGAGTTGTTCAAGCACTTCGGCTTCACGGTGGAAAACGTCGTTGGTACAGTAAAAAAAGTGGTTGGCTAAGCGCCAAGACGCAGCCAGGCTGGCGCGGGACCCCGGGAATGGTCCCGCCGCAGCATATGGAATAGACGGTCAAGCGCTCAATAAAGATTTTTAATTAGTGATCGGGAGATATATATGGCAATCAAAGTTGGTATCAATGGATTCGGTCGTATCGGTCGCATGGTGTTCCGTGCCGCCACGAAAGACTTCCCTGAAATCGAGGTCGTCGCCATCAACGACTTGCTGGAACCGGATTATCTGGCCTACATGCTGAAACACGACTCCGTGCATGGTCGTTTCCAGGGCGACGTGTCGGTCAGCGGCAACAATCTGGTTGTCAATGGCAAGACCATACGCCTGACTGCAGAAAAGGACCCGGCTAACCTGAAATGGAATGAGGTCGGTGCCGATATCGTGATCGAATGTACCGGCTTCTTCCTGGATGATGCGAGCTGCCAGAAACATATCGCTGCCGGCGCCAAGAAGGTGGTGATGTCTGCTCCTTGCAAGGATACGACCCCGATGTTCGTGTACGGTGTGAACCACGACACCTACAAGGGCGAGAAGATCGTTTCCGCTGCGTCCTGCACTACCAACGCATTGGCGCCGGTTGCCAAAGTGCTGAACGACACCTTCGGTATCAAGCGCGGCCTGATGACCACGGTGCATGCCGCAACAGCGACACAAAAGACTGTTGACGGCCCGTCCAACAAAGACTGGCGCGGTGGCCGCGGCATCCTGGAAAACATCATCCCCTCCTCCACTGGCGCAGCCAAGGCCGTGGGCGTGGTGATTCCCGCATTGAACAAGAAGCTGACCGGCATGGCATTCCGCGTGCCGACCTCCGATGTGTCCGTGGTTGACCTGACGGTCGAGCTGAACAAGGAAGCAACCTACGACGACATCTGCAAAGCGATGAAGGCTGCTTCCGAAAACGGCCCGCTGAAGGGCGTGCTGGGCTACACCAACGACAAGGTGGTTTCTACCGATTTCCGCGGCTGCGTCAACCCGTCGATTTTCGATGCGGATGCCGGAATCGCACTGGATCCGACCTTCGTCAAGGTCGTGGCGTGGTACGACAACGAGTACGGTTACACCTGCAACCTGATGCGTCTGGTCCGTCACATTGCCAAGTAATTCGTTTCGATAAAGGGCTGGCGCATGCCAGCCCTTTTAGCTTTAAGTCTGTAACCAAGGAAAAAAATCATGTCCGTTATCAAAATGACCGACCTGGATCTCAAGGGCAAACGCGTCCTGATCCGCTCCGACCTCAACGTACCCGTCAAGGACGGCAAGGTCACTTCCGATGCGCGCATCACCGCGTCGATGGCTACCATCAATGCGGCACTGAAAGCCGGTGCGAAAGTGATGGTGACTTCCCACCTCGGCCGTCCCGAAGAAGGCGTTTACTCGGAAGAGAACTCGCTCAAGCCGGTGGCCGACACCATTGCCAACAAGCTGGGCAAACCCGTGCGCCTGATCCGCGACTGGACCGACGGCGGTTTCAACGTTGCCGACGGTGAACTGGTGCTGCTGGAGAACTGCCGCTTCAACAAGGGCGAGAAGAAAAGCAACGACGAACTGTCGAAAAAGTATGCCGCCCTGTGCGACGTGTTCGTGATGGATGCCTTCGGTACCGCGCACCGTGCCGAGGCCTCCACACACGGTGTGGCGAAGTTCGCGCCAGTTGCAGCGGCAGGCATCCTGCTCACCGAAGAACTGGAAGCATTGAGCAAGGCCTTGCTGAACCCGGCCCGCCCGATGGTCGCCATCGTCGGCGGTTCCAAGGTATCGACCAAACTGACCGTGCTCGAATCGCTGTCCGAGAAGTGCGAACAGCTGGTGGTCGGCGGCGGCATCGCCAACACCTTCCTGAAGGCGGTCGGCAAGAATGTCGGCAAGTCGCTGTGTGAAGACGACCTCGTTCCGACCGCACAGGCGCTGATCGAAAAAATGAAACAACGCGGTGCCAACATTCCCATCGCGGTGGATGTGGTGGTCGGCAAGAAGTTCGATGCCAACGAACCCGCCGTGCTGAAGGATGCGGGAGATGTGGCTGACGACGACATGATCTTCGACATCGGCCCCAGGTCTGCACAGGAACTGGCCGACATCATCATGAAGGCCGGCACCGTGGTCTGGAACGGACCGGTCGGGGTATTCGAGTTCGACCAGTTCGGCGAAGGCACCAAGACCATCGCCAAGGCGATCGCCGAAACCAGCGCATTCACCCTGGCCGGCGGCGGCGATACCATTGCGGCGATCCAGAAGTACGACATCTACGACAAGGTGTCCTACATCTCCACCGCAGGCGGTGCGTTCCTGGAATTCCTCGAAGGCAAGACTTTGCCTGCGGTCGAAATTCTGGAGCAACGCGCCAAGCAATAACTAATTGGGACTTACATGCTGCGCAGAACAAAAATAGTAGCAACACTGGGGCCCGCTTCCAGCGACCAGAAGGTACTGGAACAAATGATCCGTGCGGGAGTGGATGTGGTACGGATGAACTTCTCCCACGGCTCGGCCCAGGATCACATGGGCCGCGCCGAGAAGGTGCGCGCCGCCGCCAGAGCGGCGGGGCGCACCATCGGTATCCTGGCTGACCTGCAAGGACCCAAGATCCGCGTACGCAAATTCGAGAACGACAAGATCACCCTGAACAAGGGAGATACGTTCATCCTCGATGCATCGCTGGATGGTCTGGGCAACCAGGAACGTGTCGGGCTGGATTACAAGGAATTGCCTAACGATGTGGATGTCGGCACGGTATTGCTGCTCAACGACGGCATGCTGGAATTCCATGTCACAGGGGTCAAAGGCACCGAAGTGCATTGCGTCGTCGTCCGCGGCGGCGTCCTGTCCAACAACAAGGGTATCAACCGCAAGGGCGGCGGATTGACGGCCCCTGCGCTGACCGAGAAAGACAAGGAAGATATCAAGACCGCGGCGCTGATCAAGGCGGATTTCCTGGCCGTATCCTTCCCGCGTTCGGCGGACGACATGAAGCTGGCGCGCGAGCTGATGCATGCCGCCGGGGGAAAGAGTCTGCTGGTGGCCAAGATCGAGCGTGCCGAGGCGATTCCGGTACTGGGCTCCATCATCGACGCATCCGATGCCATCATGGTGGCGCGCGGCGATCTGGCGGTCGAGGTCGGCGATGCGGCCGTACCCGGCCTGCAGAAGAAGATGATCAAGATGGCCCGCGCCAGGAACAAGCTGGTCATCACGGCCACGCAGATGATGGAATCCATGATTACCAACCCGATTCCCACCCGCGCCGAGGTTTCGGACGTGGCCAACGCGGTGCTTGATGGAACCGATGCGGTGATGCTGTCGGCGGAGACGGCCGTCGGCGATTACCCGGTCGAAACCATCGAAGCAATGGCCCGCATCTGTCTCAACGCGGAAAAGGAGACTGAAGAAAGCGCGATGGATCGCCGCCTGGACCAGAGCAAATTCACGCGCATCGACCAGTCGATCGCCATGTCTGCGCTGTATGCGGCATCCCACTTCAAGGTGAAGGCGATTGTCGCCTTGACGCAATCCGGCTCGACCGCGCTATGGATGTCGCGCGTCAGTGCCGGGGCCCCCATTTTTGCGATGACGCCGATGGAGGCGACCCTGAGCAAGGTTACCCTGTTCAGCGGTGTGCATCCGATCGCATTCAAGATCGAAACCCACGACCATTCCGTGATCCTGCGGCAGGCGGAAGACGAGCTGTCGCGCCTGGGCATGGTGGAAGATGGTGATTTGATCGTGATGACCGTTGGTGAGGCGCTAGGCAAGGCTGGCCACACCAATACCATGAAGATCGTGCGCGTGGGCGACTACCGCAAGAATTAAGCAGCAGGCATAAAAAGCTGCAATCGTTTATGTAATTTATCTAGGAGAACAAAATGGCACTCGTATCCTTACGTCAACTACTCGACCACGCGGCAGAAAACAGCTACGGCCTGCCCGCGTTCAACGTCAACAATCTGGAGCAGGTCAAGGCGATCATGGAAGCGGCCGACGAATGCAACAGCCCGGTGATCATGCAGGGTTCCGCCGGTGCCCGCAAATATGCCGGCGAGCCGTTCCTGCGTCACCTGATCGAAGCAGCCGTGGAAATGTATCCGCATATTCCCGTCGTCATGCACCAGGACCACGGTGCTTCGCCGGCTGTCTGTATCAATGCCATCAAATCCGGCTTTTCCAGCGTGATGATGGACGGTTCGCTGATGACCGACGGCAAGACTCCGTCGACTTTCGATTACAACGTGAACGTCACCCGCCAGGTGGTGGAGATGTCCCACGCCGTCGGCGTTTCCGTCGAGGGTGAGCTGGGATGCCTGGGTTCCCTGGAATCCGGCCACGGTGAAAAGGAAGACGGCCACGGCGCCGAAGGCAAGTTGAGCCACGACCAGCTGCTGACCGACCCGAACGAGGCAGCCGCGTTCGTCAAGGCCACCCAGGTCGATGCCCTGGCCATCGCCATCGGCACTTCGCACGGCGCCTACAAGTTCACCAAGCCGCCCACAGGCGAGACCCTGGCGATCAGCCGCATCAAGGAAATCCACGCGCGCATCCCCAACACCCACCTGGTGATGCACGGTTCTTCTTCCGTGCCGCAGGAATGGCTGGAGGTCATCAACAAGTTCGGCGGCGCGATGCCGCAGACTTACGGCGTGCCTGTCGCAGAGATCGTCGAGGGCATCAAGCACGGCGTGCGCAAGGTCAACATCGACACCGACCTGCGCATGGCATCGACCGGCGCTACCCGCCGCTACCTGGCCGAGAATCCCAAGGATTTCGACCCGCGCAAGTTCCTGGCCGAGACGACCAAGGCAATGAAGGCAATCTGCAAGGCGCGCTACGAAGCGTTCGGTTCCGCCGGTCAGGCTGCCAAGATCAAGCCGATTTCGCTGGACTCGATGGCCTCGCGCTACAGCAAGGGCGAGCTCAACGCGATCATCAAGTAATCGCTGCGGCTTGTATCGATTAAAAAGCGGCCTTCGGGCCGCTTTTTGTTTGTCCGCAGCATTGGCACCCCGCTTTAACCCCTGTTGCCGGCGGCAGGGCTCGCCAGCCGCTCGGCCTCGGCCAGCAGGAACTTCCGGAATGCGGTGGCTGCGGTGGACAGGCGTTTGTTCCTGCGCTGCACGATATGCCAGTTGCGCACGATGGGAAACCCGTCGACATCGAGGATGCACAGACGATGGGTCTCCAGCTCCAGTTCGATGGCAGGGCGGGAAATGATGCCGATACCGATGCGGGCATGGACCGATTGCTTGATGGCCTCATTGGTATCCATTTCCATATGCGCGGGCAACGGCAGACGATGGCTGGCAAAGAACCGCTCGACCACGCCGCGCGTGCCGGAACCGATCTCGCGCAGCAAGAAAGTCTCGTTCGACAACTGCTGCGGCTGGATCCTCGTTTGCGTCGCCAGCGGGTGGTCGGGGGCGGCGATGACCACCAGCGGGTTCTGCATGAACGCTTGCGACACCATGTCCGTCCCTTCCGGCGGTTGTCCCATGATGGCCAGGTCGGCGACGTTGTCGGACAGCTGCTTGAGCACGGCGTCGCGGTTGGCTACGGAAAGACTGACGTTGATGCTGGGATGGAGCTGGATGAATTTGGCGAGCAACTGCGGCATGAAATAGTTGGCCGTGCTGACCACGGAGATATTCAGGTGTCCATGCTCCAGTCCTTTCATTTCGGCAAACACGGATTCCATGTCCTGCATCGTCTGCAATATGGAGCGGGCATGGTGCAGCAGCTCGCGTCCGGCTTCCGTGAGAAAGAGCTTCTTGCCGACCTGGTCGAACAAGGGCAGACCGATCGCATGCTCGGTTTGCTTGATCTGCATGGAGACGGCCGGTTGCGACAAATACAGTTCGGCCGCCGCCCGGGAATGGTTCAGATGACGGGCGACGCATTCGAAGACCTGCAATTGGCGCAGAGAAATGGGCAACATGGGAGATTTATACCATAAGTTTTACTTATGATTCACATAAAAACAATTGACTGTTATTTATGATTCTCGCAGGTATAGTTCGCACCGCAGTTTCAGAGAACGAATTCAATACCAACGAGGAGAAGTAAATGGATCAGTCCAATCGTTATTCAAACCTTGACCTCAAGGAAGCCGACCTGATCAAGGGCGGCAAGCACATTCTGGTCGCCTACAAGATGAAGCCCAAGGCAGGGCACGGATATCTGGAAGCGGCGGCACACTTTGCGGCCGAATCCTCCACCGGTACCAACGTGGAAGTTTCCACCACCGACGATTTCACCAAGGGCGTGGACGCTCTGGTGTACTACATCGACGAAGCCACCGAAGACATGCGCATCGCCTATCCGCTGGAGCTGTTCGACCGCAACGTCACCGACGGCCGCTTCATGCTGGTCTCCTTCCTGACGCTGGCGATCGGCAACAACCAGGGCATGGGCGACATCGAGCATGCCAAGATGATCGACTTCTATATGCCGGAGCGCGCAATCCAGATGTTCGACGGCCCTGCCACCGACATCTCCAACCTGTGGCGCATCCTGGGTCGCCCGATCAAGGACGGCGGCTACATCTCCGGCACCATCATCAAGCCCAAGCTGGGCTTGCGTCCCGAGCCGTTCGCCAAGGCTGCCTACCAGTTCTGGCTGGGCGGCGACTTCATCAAGAACGACGAGCCGCAAGGCAACCAGACCTTCTGTCCGCTGAAGAAGGTGCTGCCGCTGGTGTACGACGCGCTCAAGCGCGCGCAGGACGAAACCGGCCAGGCCAAGCTGTTCTCCATGAACATCACGGCTGACGACCACTATGAAATGTGCGCTCGCGCAGACTATGCGCTGGAAGTGTTCGGTCCGGATGCGGACAAGCTGGCCTTCCTCGTCGACGGCTACGTTGGCGGTCCCGGCATGGTGACCACCGCACGCCGCCAGTACCCCGGCCAATACCTGCACTATCACCGCGCCGGTCACGGCGCCGTGACATCGCCATCGGCAAAGCGCGGTTACACCGCGTTCGTGCTGGCCAAGATGAGCCGTCTGCAGGGTGCTTCCGGCATCCACGTCGGCACCATGGGCTACGGCAAGATGGAAGGCGAAGGCGACGACCGCAACATCGCCTACATGATCGAGCGCGACGAGTGCCAGGGTCCGGTCTACTTCCAGAAGTGGTACGGCATGAAGCCCACCACCCCGATCATTTCCGGCGGCATGAACGCGCTGCGTCTGCCAGGCTTCTTCCAGAACCTGGGCCACGGCAACGTGATCAACACGGCTGGCGGCGGTTCCTACGGCCACATCGACAGCCCCGCAGCAGGTGCGATCTCCCTGCGCCAGGCTTACGAATGCTGGAAATCGGGCGCCGATCCGATCCAGTACGCGAAGCAGCACAAGGAATTTGCCCGCGCGTTCGAATCCTTCCCCAAGGATGCGGACAAACTGTATCCGGGCTGGCGCGAAAAGCTGGGCGTACACAAGTAAGCCCGGCAGTAATGCAGCAAAAATGCGCCCCCACACGATGGGGGCGTTTTTTTCCAGAACCCTGCCCCGTTCGCACTGCGCGGGACAGGCCCGAACGAAGGAGTCGCAATGGACAACAAGGAACAGTACAAGGTCCGCAAGGAACCGTTCTACCAGGCACAGCGCAACGAAGTCGCGCTGTATGAGGCCGCCTATGCTGCGCGCCTGCCGGTGATGGTGAAAGGCCCGACCGGCTGCGGCAAGTCGCGTTTCATCGAATACATGGCGTGGAAGCTGAACAAGCCGCTGATCACCGTGGCTTGCAACGAGGACATGACCGCCAGCGACCTGGTGGGGAGATACTTGCTCGACGCCGGCGGCACGCGCTGGCTGGATGGCCCGCTGACCACAGCTGCGCGCATCGGCGCGATCTGCTACCTGGACGAGGTGGTCGAGGCACGCCAGGACACCACCGTGGTGATCCACCCGCTGACAGACCACCGCCGCACCCTGCCGCTGGACAAGAAGGGCGAGCTGATCGAGGCGCATCCCGATTTTCAGCTGGTGATCTCGTACAACCCGGGCTACCAGAGCCTGATGAAGGACCTGAAGCAATCGACCAAGCAGCGCTTCACGGCCTTCGAGTTCGATTATCCCGAAGCGGGTGTCGAGGCCGGCATATTGAGCAAGGAAGCGGATATCGACTTGGGCTTGGCCGGTCAACTGGTGAAGATCGGCCAGGCGGCGCGCAACCTCAAGGGGCACGGCCTGGACGAGGGCATCTCCACGCGCCTGCTGGTGTATGCGGCCACCCTGATCAAGGGCGGCGTCGAGCCCGGGGACGCCTGCCGCATGGCACTGGTGCGCCCGATCACCGACGACGCGGATATCCGCGACACGCTGGACCACGCCATCGACACGACCTTTGCATGATGCCATGAGCGTGCAAGCGACCGACATACCGGAAGAGTTGCAGCCTTACTGGAAGGAGCTCGCCTGCGGATTCCCGCGGGTGGCCGAAGTGTTTGCCGACCACATGCAGGCAGCGTTGGCGACACTTTCCGATGCGGGCGTGGACGCCTATATCGAACAGGCGCGCTTTCTCGGCAGGATGGGGCGCGGTGCCGAACCGATCCTGATCTTTCTTGAGGAGTGGCCAGACATCGCCGCAATCGTCGGGGAGGAAGCGTTGCCCGACATCATCGCGTTCGTCCGCAAGATGTGGAAATCGCCCAACGGTACGGCCATCGCGCCATTCCTGCAATCGCTGCCCGCGACCGCGCGGCGTTTGCAGACGCGCGAGCTGCTGGCCGAATACCTTGCCGTCGCGCTCGACCTGATGGAGCGCACCACCGGATCGGTACACGGCATCCACCAGACCTTTCCCAGCCCCGGCCTGCCGGAGATGTTCAGGCAGGTCCCGGTATTGCTGACACAGCTGTCGCTGGCCGGCCTCAGGAACTGGGCAGACTACGGCATCCGCTATTACGACGACCACCCGGAACGGCAGAAAGACTATTTCAGCCTGCAATCGGCCGACAGCCGCGCCGTGCTGCAACGCGAGCGGCACGGCACGCTGCTGGTGGATAACGAGCGCAAACTGAGCCTGTACCTGCGCGGGTTGTGGCAGGACGACGACATGCTGATCCCCTATTCCAGCATGTACGACGAGCTGCGCAAACCGGTTCCCTACTACGACAAACTGGG
>JAJZUH010000041.1 GCA_021847165.1 Pseudomonadota bacterium | reverse complement strand
CGCCTGAGCGAACTCTTCTGCCTAAGCACATGTACCCACACTAATCGGTTGTTTCTTCTATCTTTTAAAGAACTTTACTGCTGCTTTTTTCGCTGCCTCAGCGGCGAAGAGGTGCGCATTATATAGAGCGAACTGCTTTCGTCAACTCATTTTTAATCACACGACATCATTTTGCTTCTCAGTGCTTGGTTGCGGGGGCAGGATTTGAACCTACGACCTTCGGGTTATGAGCCCGACGAGCTGCCAGACTGCTCCACCCCGCGTCTGAGAAGGGGGCGAACTCTACAGAAGTATGCGCGTCGCGTCAACAGAAGATTACCAATCTTTTTATCCTGCCCCACCCGAACTGGCATTATCCCCCTTGTCCAACAAGGCAAATACGGCAAATCGACTATGCTAGAATTCCGGATTCCATGAAAAAGTCGCTGCACATACTTGCCTTGCTGCTGTTCGCGCTGATCCAGTGCTTCGCCCCGCTCGTGCATGCCCATGTGGACGGAATCCAGGCCGCCGCCCCATCCTTTCATGCGCACGATATCCCGCGCCACATCGCGACACGGCACAGTGCAATCATCGAACTCTCCCAATATCACCTGGAATCGTATGAGTCACAGGCGATCAGCATTCCCCATGAACATCCGCGCGATAACGCCCCATTCGTTGCACACCTCTTTCCCGCCTCCACCCATCCATATCCTCCGCACATAACGATCAGCATAGTCGAACCATACGACACTCCTCGTTCCCGCATATCGCCATACCGGAGACCCCACACGCAAGCCCCGCCATACCCGGTGTAATTTTCTGTTCCCTAACGGCCAACGTTATATTAATGTTAAGGCTTGGTTAAGAATTGAATAATAAAGTGGTATACGTACCATTCCGGAGGACGTAGCAATGAAAAGGTCTCATTGGTTCTTATTGGGCATATTGCTGGCACAACTGTCGCTGGCCGATGAACTCACGCTGAATGCCAGCCAGTCCAAGACGCTCGGTATCGTCAGCGCCCCCCTGCCAGCCAAACAACAAGGCGAACTCGCCGGCATGCCGGCGCAAGTCGTCATCCCGGGCAACCAGTTGTTCACGATCAGCACTCCGCTCGCCGCCATGGTCGAACAGACGCTGGTCGGTGTCGGCGATCCGGTAAGGAAAGGCCAGGCTCTGGCCACGCTGCAAAGTCCGGCCTTGGCAGAAGCCCAGCGCGGGCTGCTGCAGTCATCCACCCAGGCACAGCTCGCCAAAGAGAATCTGGCCCGCGACGAACAACTCTGGAAAGACGGCATCATCTCCGAAAGCCGCTATCGCACCACGCAAAGCCTTTACCGCGAGGCCAGCGCAGCATTTGCAGAGCGTAAACAGATGCTCAGATTATCCGGCATGTCCGACGCCGATATCGTGCGATTACAGACAGACAACATGTTGAGCAGCCAGCTCACACTGACCTCGCCCATCGACGGCGTCGTGCTCGAAAAGACCGCCAGCGCCGGACAGCGCCTGGATGCAGCCATCCCGCTTTTCAAAGTGGCAAAACTGGAACCGCTGGCACTCGAAATCCAGGCCCCGCTCGCCAGCACGCGAGAACTGAAAGTCGGCGCCAGCGTCACCGTCCCGGCATATGGCGCAAAAGGAAAGCTCACCGCCATTGGCCGCAGCCTGAGCGGAGGCAACCAGACCATCCTGTTGCGCGCACTGATTGCGGACGGTGCCAGCAACTTGCGGCCCGGCCAGTTCGTGGAGGCCACGATCGGCACCTCCGGCAGCGCGCAGAACCAATGGAGTCTTCCCAACGGGGCCCTCGCACGCGTCGGCAACAAGGTGGTGATCTTCATAGAGACCGCCAATGGCTACCGCAGCCAAGAAGTGACCATCCTGCATGAAGGAGCCAATAACAGTGTCATCACCAGCAAGCTGAACGGGAACGAGAGGATCGCCATACGCGGCGTTTCGGCACTTAAAGCCAGCCTGATGGGCATCGGGGGGCAATGATGCTGTCAAAACTGGTCGAATTTGCGCTGACCCAGCGTTTGCTGGTCGCGGTGCTCACGCTATTGATCATCGGTGCCGGCATCTCGTCGTTCCGCGACCTGCCTATCGACGCCTTCCCCGACGTCTCATCCACGCAGGTGAAGATCATCATGAAGGCTCCCGGCATGACGCCGGAAGAGGTCGAGGCCCGCATCGTCACCCCGATCGAACTGGAGATGCTGGGGATACCCAACCAGCGCATCTTGCGTTCCATCTCAAAATACGCCATCGCCGACATCACCATCGATTTCAATGATGGCACAGACATCTACTGGGCGCGCCAGCAGGTAGCAGAACGCCTGAACAACGCCCTGCGCGACCTGCCCGACGGGGCAAGCGGTGGGCTTGCGCCGATCACCACTCCGCTGGGCGAGATGTTCATGTTTACCGTGGAGGGTGAAGGTATTTCGCTGGAACAGCGGCGCACCATACTGGACTGGACGATACGTCCGGCCTTGCGCACCCTGCCCGGCGTCGCCGATGTCAACTCGCTGGGCGGCCTGGTGCGCAGCTTTGAAGTCGTGCCGGACCACACCGCACTCGCCGCGCGCGGACTTTCCATGCTCCAGTTGCAGCAGGCATTGGAAGCGAACAACCGCAATGACGGTGCCGGGCGGCTGAGCGATGGGGACGAAGCGCTGCTGGTACGTGCCGAGGGCAGCATCAGGAATCTGCAGGATGTGCGCAACATCGTGATCGCCAGCCCCGGCAACAATCCCATCCGCGTCAGCGATATCGCCCAGGTGCGCATCGGCAGCCTGACGCGCTACGGCGTGGTGACCCAGGACGGCAAAAGCGAAGCGGTAGAAGGCCTGGTGCTGGGTTTGCGCGGGGCAAACGCCCAGAAAGTGGTGGAAGGGGTCAGCGCCAAGCTCGCCGAACTTGCACCCAGCCTGCCTCAGGGCGTAACCACCAAAGTGTTCTATGATCGCGGAAGCCTGGTGCAGCGCGCCATCGGCACGGTCTCCAAGGCGCTCACCGAAGCCATCGTGCTGGTGGTCATCCTGCTGGTACTGTTCCTCGGCAACCTGCGTGCCGCACTGGTGGTCGCATTGACGCTGCCATTGGCGGTACTGGTCACCTTCATCCTCATGCAACAGTTCGGCATGTCCGCCAACCTGATGTCGCTGGGCGGCCTTGCCATCGCCATCGGCATGCTGGTCGATGCGGCAGTCGTGGTCGTGGAGAACATCATCAGCCACCTGGGCAGGAAGCGGCAGCACATCCCGCACCTGCACGTCATCTTCAGCGCGGTGAAAGAGGTCATCCCGCCGGTTGCCGCCGGTGTCGCCATCATCATCATCGTGTTTCTGCCCTTGATGACGCTGCAAGGGCTGGAGGGCAAGCTGTTCATCCCGGTGGCGCTGACCATCGTATTCGCCCTGACTGCTTCGCTGCTGATGTCGCTGACTGTCATCCCGATGCTGGCGTCTTTCCTGCTGAAGAGCGCCCATCATGAGGATCCGTGGCTGGTACGCAAGTCGCTGCAAGTCTATACGCCGCTGCTCAACCTGGCACTGCGTCACGAACGCAGGATACTCACCGCCGCGGTTGTCTCCCTGCTGCTGACTGGTGTCGTCTACACCTTTATCGGCAAGACCTTCATGCCGGAGATGGACGAAGGGGACATCATCATGCAGACCACCAAACTGCCCTCCATCAACCTGGCACAGACCGCGGATATCGATCAGCGCGTACAAAGCGCGATCCTCAAGGGTGTTCCCGAAGTTAAAGGCATCGTCTCGCGCGCCGGCGCAGATGAGCTGGGCCTCGACCCGATGGGACTGAACGAGACCGACAACTTCCTGGTGCTGAAACCGCAGGCGGAATGGCGCTCGCAGGACAAGAACGCCATCATCGACGATATCCGCAAAGTCATGGCCAACTTCCCTGGACTGGAATACAGCTTCACCCAGCCCATCTCCATGCGCGTCTCTGAAATGCTCACTGGCACGCGCGGCGACGTCGCCATCAAGGTGTTCGGTTCCGACATCCTCAAGCTCAACGAACTCGCCGAAAAGATCGTCAAGGTGGTCGGCGGCATCAAAGGCAGCGAAGACGCCTACACGGTGAAGAACAACGGCGTGCAGTACTATCGCGTGGTCATCGACCGCCTTGCCGCAGGCCGCCTGGGCCTAAGCGTCGATGATGTCAGCAACACACTGCGCACCCAGGTGGAAGGGCAGCAGCTCGGCACCGTGATCGAAGACGGGCGCCGTACCCCCTTGCTGGTGCGCGGCGAAGCGGATGTCCAGCAATCACCGGCGCTCTTTTCCGCGCTGACGCTGCCGTTGACCAATGGCCAGAGCGTCCCGCTTTCCGTCGTCGCCAGGCTGGAGCGCACCGACGGCCCCGTCAAAGTCGACCGGGAAAACGGCAAACGCATGGTGGTGATACAAACCAACGTACGCGATCGCGATCTGGTCGGTTTCGTCGACGAGGCCAAAGCGGCCATCGCCGCACAGATACAGCTGCCCGAAGGCTACCGTATCACCTGGGGCGGCCAGTTCGAGAACCAGCAGCGCGCAGCTGCCAGGCTGGCGATCGTGATACCGGTCGCACTCGGCCTGATCTTCATGCTGCTGTTCGCCACTTTCGGCTCGGTGCGCCAGTCGGTACTGGTGCTCACCAATATCCCGTTCGCGCTCATGGGCGGGGTCTTCGCCCTGTGGATCAGCGGCGAATACCTGTCCGTCCCGGCCTCGGTCGGATTCATCGCGCTGCTCGGCATCGCGGTGCTGAACGGCGTGGTGATGGTGTCCTACTTCAACCAGTTGCACGCCGAAGGCATGGACATCACGCAGGTCATCCTGGAAGGCGCCAAGCGCCGTCTGCGCCCGGTGCTGATGACCGCCAATATCACTGCCTACAGTCTGCTGCCGGTGCTGTTTGCCCACGGCCCCGGTTCCGAGATCCAGAAACCACTGGCCATCGTCGTGATGGGCGGGCTGATCAGCTCCACCACCCTGACGCTGTTCATGCTGCCCATCCTGTACCGTCGTTTCGGCCTTGAATCTCCGAGGAAAGCACTATGAAAGAAATGAATTGCTGTTTGACTCTGGTCAGCCATCGCACGCTGGAAGAACGCCTCGTCAGCCACTTGCTGGAACATCCCGAATGGGTGCACGGTTTCGTCATGCAACAGGCCGAAGGCGGCAGCCAGAAGGAAAAGCTGCCCAGCATGATCGAACAAGTGCGCGGCCGTTCGCAGCGCGTCGTGTTCCAGGCCGTAATGGACCTGGCTGATGCGCGCGCACTGGTCGCCCATCTCAAGCAGATCGAGAGCAACCCCGAGATCGCCTACTGGATCACCCCCGTCATCGAATTCGGGAGAATGGAATGAGAGTCGCAATCCTGATCGCGTTCTCCCTGCTTGCCATTCCGGTGCAGGCGGCCGATTCGACCTATCCCGATCTGCCGCCGCACGACCAGGTGGACGCCGCGCTGGAAAGCCATATCAGCGTCATGACTGCCGAGACCGGCGTCAAGATCGAACAGGTCAATCAGCGTAAATGGGAAAGCGGCAGCTACGAATTCAGCCTGCGCACCGGCTCATACCAGCGGCAGATCGGCGTTCCCAACCAGCGCCTGAAGGAATGGGATGTCACCCTGGAACGTCCGGTGCGGTTGATCAACAAGGTGCTGATCGACAGCGACATCGGCCAGGAAGTCGTGACGCGCGCCAATTTTGCCCTGGGCGACGCACGGCATGAGGCGGGACGCACGCTGCTGCACCTGTGGTTCAACTGGCAGCGCGAGCAGATGCAGGTGGCCCAGTGGCAGCAACAGGTAGAGAACCTCACGCAGCAGGCGCAGACCACCGACAAACGCCTGAAATCCGGCGATGCGCCGCGCATGGAACTCAGCCAGGCCAACGCCGCCGTCGCGCAGGCGGCGGTCGCGCTGCAGCAGGCCAGGATGCGTGCAGAACTGGCCGGTAACGAATTGTCGCGCCAGTTCCCTTCGATCATCCTGCCACAGCGCCTCGCCAGCGCGGAACCGCAACCGATCGCGGAAGATTTCGATTACTGGAAACAGACCATCACCAACGACAATCACGAGCTGGAGATGGTCCGTTCCGAGCGGCGCATCCAGCAGATGCTGGCGAAACGCAGCCGCGCCGATCGCGTCCCCGACCCCACCGTCGGCCTGCGCTTCTCGAGCGAAATGGGCGGCAACGAGAAAGTGTCCGGGGTGTTCCTTTCCATCCCGCTGTCGTTCGGATTGCGCAGTGCCAATGCCGAAAATGCAGAATACCAGGCGCAGATCGCCGGCGACCGCGAGAACGCGGTGCGGCGACGCCTGGATGGGGACGTCTATGCCGCATATACGCAAGCGATCAACAGCTACCAGATCTGGCAGCAGGCGAGCGAGGCTGCCGCCAGCATTCGCCAGAATGCCGATCTGGTGTCGCGCGCCTACAGCCTGGGCGAGAGCAGCCTGACCGAAACGCTGGCCGCGCGTCGTCTGGCGCTCGAGTCCACGCTGTCCGAGAACCTGTCGCGGCTGGATGCCAACGAAGCCCGCTACCGTCTGCTGCTCGATGCCCATCAGCTGTGGAGCCAGGACAACGACCCGCACAAGGTGCACTGATGTCAGCCCAGGACCTGATAGGCGGGATCGCCGCCACCCTCACCACCTGCTCGTTCATCCCGCAGGTGTGGCGGGTATGGCAGACCCGGCACACCAAGGATATCTCGCTGCTCATGTATGCCTTCTTCACCATCGGCGTAGCGCTCTGGCTGGCATACGGCATCCTGCTTGGTTCCTGGCCGATCATGCTCGCCAATGGCATCACCTTGATCCTGGCAGGGACAGTGCTGGTATTAAAGTTACGATTCGGTTGAATCGTCATTTTGCTGGGTTACAATTCCCGCATCGATTCCGGATACCATTTCTCTTGCTATGCTGAAAAAAATACATGTGCGCGATATCCGCTCAGGCATGTTCATCAACGAGATATGCGGCAGCTGGATGGAGCACCCGTTCTGGAAAAAATCCTTCCTGCTCTCCACACCTGAAGATCTCAAAACCCTGCAGACCTGCGGCATCCAGGAGGTCTGGATAGACACCGGGAAGGGACTGGATGTCGAAGGCAAGGTGATCTCCCCCTCGAAGGAGGAAGAAGAAAAAAAGGTCGAAGCCGAACTGAAGAAAGTCGCCACGGCGAACCGGGTGGTGCAACGCGTCCCGGTCCAGAACGAAGTGCAGCGCGCACGGGCCATCCTGTCCAAAGGCAAGGCGGCCGTCACCTCGATGTTCAACGAAGCGCGCATGGGCAATGCCATCAGCGTCAGCGATGCCGAACCGCTGGTGGACGAGATCAGCAGCTCCATCGAACGCAATCCGGAAGCCTTCCTCAACCTGGCGCGGCTCAAGAACGTCGACGATTACACCTATTTGCACTCGGTCGCCGTCTGCGGCCTGATGATCGCACTGGGCAAACAGCTGGGCCTCAGCGGACGCGACCTGAAGGATGCCGGTATCGCCGGATTGATGCATGACGTCGGCAAGGCGCTGATCCCGAACGAAGTGCTCAACAAACCCGGCAAGCTGACCGACGAAGAGTTCGAGATCATCAAGACCCATCCGCGCAGGGGCTGGGAGATACTGAATGTCGCCGAAGGCGCGAACGCAATCGCACTGGATGTCTGCCTGCACCACCACGAACGCGTGGACGGCACCGGCTACCCGGAGCGCATCTCCGGCGAGCAGCTTACCCTGTTCGCCCGCATGGGGGCAGTGTGCGACGTATATGACGCGCTCACCTCCAATCGCTGCTACAAGAACGGATGGGAGCCGGCCGAAACGATCCGCAAGATGGCAGAGTGGCGTAACGGGCATTTCGACGAGCGCGTATTCCAGGCCTTCGTCAAAACCATCGGCATCTATCCCTCGGGGACCTTAGTAAGGCTCAAGTCAGGAAGATTGGCTATAGTCATCGAGCAAACCGAAAAAAGCCTGCTGATGCCTATCGTCAAAGCCTTCTTCTCGACCAAGTCCAATGAGCCGATCATGCCGGAAATGATAGACTTGAGCAGGTCGCGGGAAAGCATCGCCAGCGCCGAAGACCCAGCCCAATGGGGCTTCGACCTGAAGCAGATCGCAGGTTTTTAGCAATCAACATTACTTGGGGAGTCAACAATGTCCAATATCCAGTCCGTCCTGCACGAAACACGCGTATTCAATCCTTCAGACGATTTCGTCAAGCAAGCCAACGTATCCGGCATGGCCGGCTACCGGGCGATGTGCGATGCGGCGGCCAAGGACTATGCCGGCTTCTGGGCCGGCCTCGCACGCGAGACCGTGCTCTGGCACAAGCCATTCACCAGGAGCCTGGACGAAAGCAAGGCCCCGTTCTACAAATGGTTCGAGGACGGCGAACTGAACGTATCCTACAACTGCCTCGACAAACACCTGGGTACCCAGCCGGAAAAAACCGCGATCATCTTCGAAGCGGACGACGGCAAAGTCACCAAAGTCAGCTATCGCGAATTGCACACCCGCGTGTGCCAGTTCGCCAACGGCCTGAAATCGCGCGGCATCAAGAAAGGCGATCGCGTGATCGTCTACATGCCGATGAGCGTGGAAGCCGTAGTTGCCATGCAAGCCTGCGCCCGTATCGGAGCGATCCATTCCGTGGTGTTCGGCGGTTTCTCATCCAAGAGCCTGCATGAGCGCATCACCGATGCACAGGCTGTGGCCGTGATCACCGCGGACGGCCAGTTCCGCGGCGGCAAGGCGATGGCGCTCAAACCCGCCGTGGACGAGGCGCTCGGCCTGGGCGGCTGCGATGCGGTGCATACCGTCGTCGTCTATCGCCGCACCGGCGGCGAAGTGCAATGGAACAGCAAAAACAATATCTGGTGGCACGATCTGGTCGCCGGACAAGGCAGCAGCTGCGAACCGGAATGGGTGAGCGCCGAACATCCGCTGTTCATCCTCTACACCTCCGGCTCCACCGGCAAACCCAAAGGCGTGCAGCACTCCACCGGCGGCTACCTGCTCGGCGCGATGCTGTCCATGAAATGGGTATTCGACTACAAACCTTCCGACATCTTCTGGTGCACCGCCGACGTGGGCTGGATCACCGGTCACAGCTATGTCGCCTATGGCCCGCTGGCCATGGGCGCAACCCAGGTCGTATTCGAAGGCGTGCCGACCTATCCGGATGCTGGACGCTTCTGGAAGATGATCCAGGATCACAAGGTCACCACCTTCTACACCGCCCCGACCGCCATCCGTTCGCTGATCAAGCTGGGCGGCGACCTGCCCAAGCAATACGACCTCTCCAGCTTGCGCCTGCTCGGCAGCGTGGGCGAGCCGATCAATCCGGAAGCCTGGATGTGGTACTACACGGTGGTTGGCCAGTCGCGCTGCCCCATCGTCGACACCTGGTGGCAAACCGAAACCGGCTGCCACATGATCGCGCCGCTGCCCGGCGCGATGCCGATCAAACCGGGCACCTGCACCCTGCCGCTGCCCGGCATCATGGCCACCATCGTGAACGAAGCCGGCGACGAAGTGTTCGACCAGCACGGCGGCTTCCTCGTCATCAAGAAACCGTTCCCATCGCAGATCCGCACCATCTGGGGCGACCCGGAGCGCTACAAGAAAGGCTATTTCCCCGAAGAAATGAAGGGAGCCTACCTGGCCGGCGACTCCGCTCACCGCGACGAAGACGGATACTTCTGGATCATGGGCCGTATCGACGATGTGCTCAACGTTTCGGGACACCGCCTGGGTACCATGGAGATCGAATCTGCGCTGGTCGCCAACCCCCTCGTGGCCGAAGCGGCCGTGGTGGGCAAGCCGCACGAAATCAAGGGCGAGGCCGTGGTTGCATTCGTGGTACTGAAGGGCGCGCGCCCGACAGATGCGGCCACCGCCAAGAAACTGGCCGAAGAGTTGCGCAACTGGGTCGGCAAGGAGATCGGCCCCATCGCCAAACCGGACGAAATCCGCTTCGGCGAAAACCTGCCCAAGACCCGTTCCGGCAAGATCATGCGTCGTTTGTTGCGCGCGGTCGCCAAAGGCGAAGAGATTACCCAGGATGTCTCCACACTGGAAAATCCGGCCATTCTGGAACAGCTGAAAGAGGTTATTCGTTAAATCAGCCAGGGTTCGGTGCAGGCTAACATGGCGCTCCCGCGCCATGTTAAGCGTAGCGGCCGAAGCCAAAATCCGGCCATCCTTGAACAATTGAAGGAAGTCATCAAGTGAGACACGGCCGGATTTCGGCGCAGGCTGGCATGGCGCTTCTGCCCCATGCCAAGCCCGGTGGCCGGAACCCGAACCAGTCATCATTCCGATTCCCGGCGGAGATGGGCCAAATACATATCGGAATCGCGTCAGGCAGTTCCCTAACTGCTTGACGCAACCCCTTAATTGTATTGACTCATCCAGCCCTCTCCGCTACCATCGCGGCACTTTTCAACCACTCGGTCGCGCATAGTGTCTTTTAACAAAGCGTTAATACTGGCCCTCAGCGCCGTGCTCGGCTGCACCGTTACCTTGGCATCCAGCGCGGATACCGCCCTGGCGATGAATAGCCCAGAATTGTCTGCGCATCCCGCCCAGCCCGGTACCACCGACGCAACGCCCCCCCAATCAAACGCGGCATCCGCAACCCCGGTTCAATCCGCCCAGTCGGCCGTCCCCCAAGCCGCCACTCTGTCTGCGCCGCAAAACGCGCCTGCCGTTGCGGCACCCGCCATTCCCGCTGCGCCTGACAGCCGCTCCATTGCTGCCACAGGAAGTGACGAACCGGAGACGCAAGCCCCCGCACCGATACGCGAAGCCATGATCGTCGCACCAGAGTCGCCCAATGGCGACCTGTGGCAGCGTATCCGCAGCGGCTTTGCCATGAAGGACCTGAATAGCCCGCTGATCAAGCGCCATGAAAAATGGTATGCCAACCATCCGGATTACGTCCTGCGCATGAGCGAGCGTGCGCAACGCTACCTGTTCTATATCATGGAAGAAGTCGATCGCCGCGGCATGCCGTCCGAGATTGCCTTGTTGCCGATCATCGAAAGCGCGTTCAATCCGAGTGCCAATTCGATCGCCAGCGCCTCCGGCATCTGGCAGTTCATCCCGTCCACCGGCAAGCACTTCGGCATGGAGCAGAACTGGTGGCACGACGGCCGCCGCGACATCATCGGCGCGACCAACGGTGCGCTGGATTACCTGCAGAAGCTGCACGACCAGTTCGGCGACTGGGAACTCGCGCTGGCCGCCTACAACTGGGGCGAGAACGGCGTCACCCGCGCGCAGGCCTACAACCGCAAGCACCACAAACCGACCGATTACGCACATCTCAGAATGCCGCGCGAAACGCGCAACTACGTGCCCAAACTGCTGGCCGTGAAGAACATCGTGGCCGACCCGGCGCATTTCGGCCTGCAGCTGGCCAAGATCCCCGATGAACCCTATTTCGCCACCGTAGCCACCTCGCAGCACATCGACGTGAAGGTCGCCGCCGAACTGGCCGACGTTTCGATGGACGAATTCATGGCGCTCAATCCCGGCCACAATCGTCCGGTGATCCTGCAGGAAAAGGATGGCGACAACGTGCTGCTGCTGCCGGTGGACAAGGTCGACACCTTCCGCACCAATCTGGCGAAGACCAACCAGCGGCTGGTCTCGTGGCAACCCTACGAAAGCAAGAAGGGCGAGAGCTTCGAGAATATCGCCGCCCACTTCGGCCTGACGCTGGCGGAATTGCGCACAGCCAACGGCCTGTCCAAATATGCGCAGGAGAGCAACGGCCAGACCCTGCTGGTCCCCATAGTGGACGAGGAACCGGCCGCACAGTTCGCCGCTTTCAACATGCAGCCTTCCGCCATTGCCGAGATGTACGGCTCGGTACGCTATACCGTGCGCAAGGGCGACACCATCTCCACCATCGCCCGCCGTTTCCATGTCAGCCAGGCACAGTTGCGCGAATCGAATCACGGCAGCGCGCACCTGCGCGTGGGCCAGCACTTCAATATCGTGCTGGCAGACCACCATCGCAGCTACCGCAAACGCAATATCGTGGCAGCCAAGGCCAAGCGCTCCAAACGCAAGACGGCCAACATGAAGGTCGCTTACAGCCGCTAGTCCCTAACCATACAGATGGCAGCGCACGCCATGCGTCGCGCTGATCTTCGTTACGTCCGGATACCGTGCGCATACCGGCATCGCATGCCGGCATCGCGGCGCAAAATGACAGCCCGCCGGCGGGTTCGCCGGCGACGGCAGGTCGCCTTCCAGCTTGACGACAACCCTGTCGCGGCCATCGATGCGGGGCATCGCGGAAAGCAATGCCTGCGTGTAAGGATGCCGGGGGGCATGCATCACCTCTGTCGTCGTGCCCTGCTCGACGATACGGCCGAGATACATCACGCACACCTCATGCGCCAGGTACTCCACCACCGCCAGGTTATGGGTGATGAAGAGATAGCTGAGCCCCAGTTCCTGCTGCAGCGATTTGAGCAGGTTCAGTATCTGCGCCTGCACCGACACATCCAGCGCACTGGTCGGCTCGTCGCAGATCAGCAACTGCGGCGCCACGGCCAATGCCCGTGCGATGGCGATGCGCTGCCGCTGTCCGCCCGAAAATTCGTGCGGGTAACGCCATTTCGCATCGCGCGCCAGGCCGCACCGGTCCAGCAGATCGTCGATATGCCGCTGCCGCGCCGCACTGTCGCCGCCGATGTTCAGCGCACTCATGCCTTCTTCCAGTATCTCCGCCACACGCATCTTGGGATTGAGCGATGCATAAGGATCCTGGAACACCATCTGCATCGCTGCCCGCGCGGTGCGCGCACCGGTCAGCACCTGCCCGCCGAACTGCAGACTGCCGGCGGTGAGCGGGATCAATTGCAGCAGCGCCTTGCCCAGCGTGGTCTTGCCGCAGCCGGACTCCCCCACCAGCGCCAGCGTACGGCCTTGCGGAATGGACAGCGACACGCCATCCACCGCCCTCACCTGTCCTGCCACCTGCTGCAGCAGCCCCTTGCGGATGGGGAAATGGACTTGCAGATTTTCAACCTGCAAGAGCGCCGGGGTCCGGGTGCCGA
>JAJZUH010000040.1 GCA_021847165.1 Pseudomonadota bacterium | reverse complement strand
TCCTTGTCGACCAGCGTGAAATCCGGCGCCGCCTGGCCGACGGCCGGGAAGGTGCCGAACAGGGTGACGGGTGCGCCGCCCAGCGTGACGGCGGGCTTGCTCTTGATGTCTTTGGCCATGATGGTCTCCTCAGGTGTATGACGATATCGGCGGGCAGGAGCAGATCAGGTTCTTGTCGCCGTACACATTATCCACCCGCGCGACGCTAGGCCAGAATTTATTATCCCGCACCCACGGCAGGGGGAATGCCGCCTGCTCGCGCGAATAAGGGCGCATCCAGGAGTCGGCCACCACGGCTCTGGCGGTATGCGGCGCATGTTTGAGTACGTTGTCTTTCTTGTCCGCCTTGCCGAGCAGGACCTGGTCGATCTCGCCGCGGATGGCGATCATCGCGGCGCAGAAACGATCCAGTTCGGCCTTCGATTCGCTCTCGGTCGGCTCCACCATCAGCGTGTCCACCACCGGGAAAGAGGTGGTCGGCGCATGGAAGCCAAAATCCATCAGACGCTTGGCGATGTCCGCCACTTCGATGCCGGCATCGCGCTTGAACGGGATGCAGTTCAGGATCATCTCGTGCGCGCAGCGCCCGTTCGCGCCGCTATACAGCGTGGGGTAGTGATCCTTCAGCGATTCCTTGATGTAGTTGGCGTTGAGGATCGCCATCCGGGTTGCTTCGGTCAGCCCCTTGCCACCCATCATCTTGATGTAGCCATAGGAGATGAGCAGGATCAATGCGCTGCCGTAGGGTGCGGCGGATACCGCATGGATGCCTTGTGCGCCGCCGACCTTGACCAGCGGATGCGATGGCAGGAACGGCGCGAGGTGGGCCGCCACGCCAATGGGGCCGGCACCCGGTCCGCCGCCGCCATGCGGGATGGCGAAGGTCTTGTGCAGGTTGAGGTGGCACACGTCCGCGCCGATGTTGCCGGGGCTGGTCAGGCCCACCTGCGCGTTCATGTTGGCGCCATCCATGTATACCTGGCCGCCGTTGGCGTGGATGATGGCGGTGATTTCCTTGATGCTTTCCTCATACACGCCGTGCGTGCTGGGGTAGGTCACCATCAGGCAGGACAGGTCGGTCTTGTGCTCTGTCGCCTTCACGCGCAGGTCGTCCACGTCGATGTTGCCCTTGCTGTCGCATTTCACCACCACGATGTGCATGCCGCACATCGCCGCGCTGGCCGGATTGGTGCCGTGGGCGGAAGCGGGGATCAGCACCACGTTGCGCTGGTCTTCGCCGCGCGAACGATGGTAGGCCTGGATCACCAGCAGGCCGGCATATTCGCCGGACGCGCCGCTGTTGGGCTGGAAGCTCATCTGCGCGAAGCCGGTGATCTCGGTCAGCGCTGCGTTGAGACCTTCGATGACTTCCTGGTAGCCCTCGGCCTGTTCCAGCGGCACGAACGGATGCAGGCTGGCGAATGCGGGCCAGGTCAGCGCCAGCATTTCGGAAGCCGCATTGAGCTTCATGGTGCAGGAACCCAGCGAGATCATCGAGTGCGTCAGCGACAGGTCCTTGTTCTCCAGCCGCTTGATGTAGCGCATCATCTCGGTTTCGGAGTGGTAGCTGTTGAATACCGGATGGGTCAGGATGGGCGACAGCCTGGGTCTCACGAGCAGCGTCTGGGCAGAGATCTGCGTGGCGGTGAGCGCGGGTGCGGCCTTGCCTGCAGCCTGTGCGAGCACTGCGAGGATGGCATTGAGGTCGTCGACCGAAGTGGTCTGGTCGAGCGCGATGCCGAGTCCATCGCCGGCGTAGCGGAAGTTGATCCGGGCAGCATCGGCCAGCGCATGGATTTTCACGTTGTCGGTGTGCATCAGTTTCAGCGTATCGAAGAACACGCTTCCGGCCAGGGTATAGCCCAGTTTCTTCAGTTCACCCGCCAGTGCCACCGCGGACTGGTGCACATGGCCGGCGATGCCGCGCAGGCCCTTGGCGCCGTGATACACCGCGTACATGCTGGCCATGATTGCCAGCAGTGCCTGTGCGGTGCAGATGTTGGAAGTGGCCTTCTCGCGGCGGATGTGCTGTTCGCGCGTCTGCAGCGCCATGCGCAGCGCGGGGTTGCCGTCGGCATCGACCGACACACCGATGATGCGGCCCGGCATCGAGCGCTTGTGCGCATCGCGGCAGGCGAAGTAGGCGGCGTGCGGGCCGCCGTAACCCATCGGCACCCCGAAGCGCTGGGTCGAACCCAGCACGACATCGGCGCCCCATTCGCCGGGCGGCGTGAGCAACACCAGGCTCAGGATGTCGGCCGCGACCGCGATGGTCATGCCATGTGTCTTCGCGCGCTTTACGAAGTCGGCGTAGTCATGCACGGTGCCGTCGGCGGTCGGGTATTGCAGCAAGGCACCGTACAGCCTGTCGTTCAGCGTCACCGTCCGGAAATCGCCGATCACCAGTTCGATGCCAAGCGGCTTGGCGCGCGTCTTCAGCAGTTCGATGGTTTGCGGGAAACACTCGTTCGACACGAAGAAGCTGTTCTTGCCCTGTTCGGCTGCTTCGCGCGAGCGCAGTCCGTGCAGCATGGTCATTGCTTCCGCGGCGGCCGTGGCTTCGTCCAGCAGCGAGGCATTGGCGATCTCCATACCGGTGAGGTCGATGATCATGGTCTGGAAGTTCAGCAGCGCCTCCAGGCGACCCTGCGCGATCTCGGCCTGGTAAGGCGTGTAGGCGGTGTACCAGCCGGGGTTCTCCAGCACGTTGCGCTGGATCACCGGCGGCACCACGGTGTCGTAATAACCCAAACCGATGTAACTCTTGTACAACTTGTTCTTCGCCGCGATGCCGCGCAGGTGGCTGAGGAAGGCGTGCTCGCTCATGCCGTCGGGCAGGTTCAGCGGTTTCTTCAGCCGGATGGCGGCAGGCACGGTCTGGTCGATCAGCGCGTCGAGCGAGGGCGCATCGATCTTCTTCAGCATGGCTTGAACGTCTTGCGCGCTGGGGCCGTTGTGGCGATTAACGAACTGTTCAGTGTTGTTCATGATTTATATCAGATGAGTTATTGAGACATCATCCCCTCCCTCATACAGGGGGAGGGTTAGGGAGGGGGTAGAAACGTTAATGTTCCACAACTCTACCCCCATCCTGGCCTTTCCCCTGCAAGGGGGAAGGAACGGGATATTAGTGCGCTTCGCTGTCGACGACCGCCTGGTAGGCGGCAGCGTCCAGCAGCGCGGCGACATCGGCCGCATTGTCTGGTTTCATCTTGAAGATCCAGGCGCCATAGGGATCGCTGTTGATGGCTTCCGGTGCGGAATCCAGCTCGCCGTTGGCGGCGGTCACCGTGCCTGACACAGGGGCGTACACGTCGGCGGCGGCTTTCACAGACTCCACCACGGCGCACTCCTCCTTGGCTTTCAGCTTGCGTCCTGCGGCGGGCGCTTCGACGAACACCATGTCGCCCAGCAGTTCCTGTGCATGCTGGGTGATGCCGACGGTGATGCTGCCGTCGGCTTCGGTTTTGACCCATTCGTGGGAGGCGGTGTATTTCAGGTTGGTTGGGTTGCTCATGGTCATGTCCTCTGGAAAATTAAATCAGGCCCTTGCCGTTGCGGGCAAACGGGTACTTCACTACTTTTGCATTCAATGATTTGTCGCGGATCTCGACGTGCACCGTGTCGCCGATCTGCACGCCATTCGGCACGCGCGCCAGCGCAATGGATTTCTCCAGTGTGGGGGAGAAGCTGCCGCTGGTGATCTCGCCGTCGCCGTGCGCGGTCTTGACGTGCTGATGGCCGCGCAGCACGCCGCGATCCAGCAGCACCAGGCCGACCAGTTTCTTGTCCGGCGGATTGGCCAGCAACGCGGCCTTGCCGATGAAATCGCGTTCGCTCTTCAGGTCCACCGTCCAGCCGAGACCGGATTCCAGCGGGCCGACCGTCTCGTCCATGTCCTGGCCGTACAGGTTCATGCCGGCTTCCAGACGCAGCGTGTCGCGTGCGCCCAGGCCGATGGGCTTGACGCCCTTTTCCGCGAGCGTGTTCCAGAAGAATGTCGCGGCCTTGGCCGGAAGCATGATCTCGAAACCGTCTTCGCCGGTGTAGCCGGTGCGCGCGATGAACATTGCACCCATTTCCACGGCGCTGAAAGGAACCAGGCCTGCGCTCAATTCCTGGCTGCCGGGCAGCGCCTCCCAGACCTTCTGCCGGGCATGCGGCCCTTGCACGGCGATCATCGCCAGCTCGGGATGATCGGCGATATCCAGGCCGGGGGCATGAACCGCGGCCTGTGCCTTCATCCACGCGAGGTCCTTGTCGGCGGTGCCGGCATTCACCACGATACGGAACCACTCCTCGGTCATGAAGTAGACGATCAGGTCGTCGATCACATGGCCATCCGGACGCAACATGGCCGAATACAGCGCCTTGCCCGGCATGGTCAATTTATCCACGTTGTTGGCCAGCAGGTAACGCAGGAACTTGCGCACGCCGGCCCCTTTCATGTCGACCACGCGCATGTGCGAAACGTCGAACATGCCGCAGTCGTTGCGCACCTGATGGTGCTCGTCGATCTGCGAACCGTAGTTCACCGGCATGTCCCAGCCGCCGAAATCCACCATCTTGGCGCCCATGGCACGGTGGGTTGCATTCAAGGGAGTCTGTTTGAGAGTCGTCATTTGATACCTCTGTAATTTTGTTTTCCGGGTGAATCGCTACGTCGCGTGCTCGCTCATTCCTCGCCTACCAATTACGGTATGTCTCGTCATTTGCTGCGCGGCTCCTTGCGCTTCATCCCGCAAAACGAAATTCCAGAGGCATCACGCAACAAATGAAAAAGGCGCGGCACAAACTGTGCAGCGCCCCATCTGTCCTTGATACCTGAGAGATTACGGATGAACCGTGTGCCCCTTCGGTGGTCGGACTAGCCGACGCTCTCCAGATTCGCCTGTTCCGATTGGTTCTTGAGCCTGAGCGGTTACGGGTGTTGCGCCTTCGGCGGTGCCATGAGTCGGCACGCTCTCCCAGTCGGTTTCAACGGCGGGTCGGATTATGCCGGAATAAGGCCGGTTTGCCAAAGTCATCGAAGCGGCCGCCCTGCTGGTATTGACCCGGATGGCCGGCATTGGTACGGTGCTGCTGCGACCGTTACCGACCGGGACGGGATCGATACAAATCTTGGAGGTCACGGACGGCATGAGGATACTCATCTGCGGAGCTACCGGATTCGTTGGCAGGCATTTGACTGCGGCTCTGCGGCAGGCTGGGCATGAGGTGATACGTGCCGTGCGCAAGCCAGTGGACAGCCAGGACATCGCAGCGGACTTTCGCAACGACATCTGCAAGGAACACTGGCTGGAGCGCCTCAAGGGTATCGATGCGGTCATCAATGCGGTCGGGGTGCTGCGTGACGGCCGGGACAATCCCATGCAGAAGCTGCATCAGGAGACGCCGCTGGCGCTGTTCGCCGCCTGCGCCGAAGCGCGAATTGGGCGCATCGTGCAGATCTCGGCGCTGGGCGTGGATAGCGGGCTAGACACGGCGTATTTCACTTCCCGTCTTGCGGCAGAGCATGCGCTGGCCCGACTGCCCGTCACCACGCGCTGGCTGTGTTTGCGTCCTTCGGTGATCTACGGCGCAGACGGCGCCAGCGCGCGCATGTTCCGGTTATTGGCCAGGCTGCCGATACATGGCTTGCCGATGGGCGGTGTGCAGACATTGCAGCCGGTACATATCGACGACATTTGCGCGGCGATCGCACGCTGGCTGTCCGATCCTGCCGCATCCAGTCAGCTCGTCGCCGCAGTCGGGGCAGAAGCCGCCACCATGCGCGAAATGCTGGATAGCTACCGGGAGCAGCTGCATCGTCGGCCGGCTTGGCATGTGGCGATTCCGGCGGTGCTGGTCCGGCTGGCGGCAAAGATCGGCGACCGCATGCCGGCGAGCCCGCTGTGCAGCGATACCCTTGCCATGCTGGCCGCGGGCAGCACGGCCGAGCCCGCCGCTTTTGCCGGGCTGCTTGGGCGTTCCCCGAGGAGCTATCGGGGATTCATCGAATGAACGATGGTGTTCAGGCCCGCCTGAAGTGCGCCGGGTTCAGCGGGACTCGGGATAGAAAAGGAACAGTCGATAGCCGGCCGGTTTGAGGTCGGTGGTATCCAGGTGCAACTTGATATCCAGGTCGCGATTGCCGGCTATGCCCTGTTTCTCGCTCGTCCCCGCAGGCAGGTAATCCGCCGGGTGGAACACGCGCCGTGCGACGGGCTGGTCCAGCGCGCTGGTGAGGGTGAGTTCCAGGCTGGGGTAGGCTTGCGCATACGGTGCGCGGTTGTGGATCAGCGCATGCAGCGTGACGATGTTGCCCTGCTCCGCATCCGATTCCAGTTCGGACGATTCGATGACGAGCAGGTCCGCCTTTTGCGGCAGCGCCACGGTACAGTCGAGCAGCGCGCAGTAATCTTCGAGCATCGGCTTGAGGCCGGGCAGTTGTGTGCCGATCTCGCCGGGAAAGAAATACAGGGATTGTCCCAGCAGCGACAGAGCCAGCAGCAAGATCGCCAGGATGCTTATCCAGCTTGTCTTGCGGGGCGGCATTTCGAGCACTTCGTCGGTGAGCTCTTCGACGAACTGCACCTGCTGTGCCAGGGTGGGCGGTTCTGCTTCGAGTCCGGGCACGTCGGCGATCGGGGTCAGATCCGCCTGGCTGTCGGGCGGTACGGCATCGATCGGCAGGCTCAGTTGCGGGCTGGGCTCGTCGTCGTGCAGGTGCTTGGCGGCATCGAATACCTCATGACAGCGCCCGCAGCGTACCAGACCGTCATGCGCATCGAGCTGCGCCTGGGTCACCTTGAAGCGGGTGCCGCATTGGGGGCATTGCGTGATCTCCGTCATTTCCTTGCACCAGACAAGCAACACCAGCCATCTTCCAGCACCGCGGGGGCGAGGTCAAACCATTGCGCATAGATGCGCATGACCTCCCCTGCCTGTTCGGCGAGGATGCCGGAGAGCACGATGCGGCCGCCGGGCCGAGTGGCGTTTGCCAGCAGCGGTGCCAATGCGCGCAGCGGGTTGGTGAGGATGTTGGCGACGACCACGTCGTACTGCGCGAGCGCGACGCCGTCGGGCAGGTGGAAATCGGCATGCACCTGGTTGGCCAGTGCATTGTCGCGGCTGGCTTGCACCGCCTGCGCATCCACGTCGACGCCGATGGCGCTGTCCGCGCCGAGCTTCATCGCAGCGATGGCAAGGATGCCGGAGCCGCAACCGTAATCGAGCACCGTTTCGCCGCCCTTGATATTCTGGTCCAGCCAGCGCAGGCACAGACGCGTGGTGGGGTGGCTGCCGGTACCGAAGGCCAGGCCGGGATCAAGCGCGATATTGATGGCTTTGGGGTCGGTCGGTTCGTGCCAGGTCGGCACGATCCACAGACGGTCGCTGATGCGGATGGGGTCGAACTGCGCCTGGGTAATGCGCACCCAGTCGTTTTCTTCCAGCGTCTCGATCTTGTGTTGCGGGGTGCTCGCCAGTCCGAGCTCGGAGCAGCAGGCCTGCAGGATGTGCGCGACATCGGCGTCGCTTTCGAACAGGGCGTTGACCAGGTTGTGCTGCCACACCGACGAGGTCGGTTCGCCCGGTTCGCCGAAGATGGCCTGCTCGTCCGGCGTGTCGGCATCGGCATCCAGCATGTCCACCGAGAGCGCGCCGTGCGCCAGCAATGCCTCGCTCAATGCCTCGGCATAGTCGGCGGAGGCGGTCACCGACAGCGTAAGCCAGGGCACGGCTTATTTCCCCTTCGATCGCTCTGCCAGCTTGTGTTCCAGATAGTGGATGCTGGTGCCGCCGCGCACGAACGCTGCGTCATTCATCAACTCCTGGTGCAGCGGGATGTTGGTATTGATGCCTTCCACCACCATTTCCGACAGGGCGGTGCGCATGCGCGCGATGGCCTGGTCGCGCGTGTCGCCGTAAGCGATGATCTTGCCGATCATCGAGTCGTAATGCGGCGGGATGAAATAGTTGTTGTACACATGCGAATCGACGCGGATGCCGGGGCCGCCGGGCACGTGCCAGTTGGTGATGCGTCCTGGCGACGGCACGAAGGTGTAGGGATGCTCGGCATTCACGCGGCACTCCACGGCATGGCCGCGGAACTGGATGTCCTTCTGGCGGAAGGACAGCTTTTCGCCGGCGGCGATGCGGATCTGCTGCTGCACGATGTCGATGCCGGTGATCATCTCGGAGACCGGATGTTCCACCTGCACGCGGGTGTTCATCTCGATGAAGTAGAACTCGTCGTTCTCGTACAGGAACTCGAACGTGCCTGCGCCGCGGTAGCCGATCTTGCGGCAGGCTTCCGCGCAACGTTCGCCGATCTTGTCGCGCAGCTTGGTGTTGAGCAGCGGGGCTGGCGCTTCCTCGATGATCTTCTGGTGGCGGCGCTGCATGGAGCAGTCGCGCTCGCCCAGGAACACGGCGTTGCCGTGCTGGTCGGCCAGCACCTGGATCTCGATGTGGCGCGGGTTCTCGAGGAATTTCTCCATGTATACCATGGGGTTGTTGAACGCCGCCTGGGCCTCGGTCTTGGTCATGGTCACCGCGTTGAGCAGCGCGGCTTCGGTGTGCACCACGCGCATGCCGCGTCCGCCGCCGCCGCCGGAGGCCTTGATGATGACCGGGTAGCCGATGAATTTGGCGATGCGCATGATCTCGGCCGGATCGTCCGGCAGGGCGCCGTCCACGCCGGGCACGACCGGTACGCCGGCCTTCTTCATCGCGTTCTTGGCGGAGACCTTGTCGCCCATCAGGCGGATGGTCTCGGCGCGCGGGCCGATGAAGACGAAGCCGGATTTCTCCACGCGTTCGGAGAAGTCGGCGTTCTCGGACAGGAAACCGTAACCGGGGTGGATGGCCTGTGCGTCGGTGACTTCCGCCGCGCTGATGATGGCCGGGACATGCAGGTAGCTCTGGCTGGAAGGTGCAGGGCCGATACATACGGACTCGTCCGCCAGCTTGACGTACTTGGCCTCTGCGTCGGCTTCGGAGTGCACCGCGACGGTCTTGATGCCCATCTCGCGGCAGGCGCGCTGGATGCGCAGTGCGATCTCGCCCCGATTGGCAATGAGGATCTTTTCAAACATGACGGGTGTCTCGGGCGGAGCGGGGATTCGGGGTTTGCGTTCGAACACGGCCATGATGGATCAGCCGATGATGAACAGGGGTTGACCGAACTCGACGGCTTGCCCGTTTTCCACGAGGATGGCCTTGATCACGCCGGATTTGTCCGCTTCGATCTCGTTCAGCAGCTTCATCGCCTCGATGATGCACAGGGTGTCGCCTTCCTTGACGCTCTGGCCGACATCGACGAAGGCCTTGGCGCCTGGCGACGGCGAACGGTAGAAACTGCCGACCATCGGCGATTTGACCACATGGCCTTCCGGCGCGGCAGGTACGGTCGGAGTCGCCGGTGCGGCGGCAGCGGCAGGTGCCGCCGCGGGTGCCGCCTGCGGGGCAGCGGCATAGACATGCTGTACGGGGGCGGCCACGGAACTGGCGCGCGAGATGCGCACATGCTCTTCACCTTCGGTCAGCTCCAGTTCGGCGATGCCCGAGTTCTCGACCAGCTCGATCAGTGTCTTCAGTTTGCGTAGGTCCATTTTCAGCTCCTTACAGAATGTTGTAGTGCGAATTGCAAAGCGAGTTCGTAACCGGTTGCGCCCAAGCCGCTGATCACCCCGACGGCGATGTCGGAGAAATAGGATTGCTTGCGGAACGCCTCACGGGCGTGCACGTTGGAAAGGTGCACCTCGACGAAGGGGATGGCCACCGCCGCCAGGGCATCGCGGATCGCTACGCTGGTGTGCGTGAATGCCGCCGGATTGATGATGATGAAGTCGGTGCCGTCCGTGCGCGCCTGCTGAACGCGATCGACCAGCGCCGCTTCGGCGTTGCTCTGGAAGTGGGCCAGTTTGGCCCCCTTTGATGCCGCTAGTGTCGCCATTCTGGCGTTAATTTCGTCCAAAGTGACGCGGCCATACACATCCGGCTCGCGTGTGCCGAGCAGGTTCAGGTTGGGGCCGTGTAGTACCAGAATGTTCTTCATGGGGGGCGAAGTTTGCCGAAAAAGGGTGAGATTGTCCACCTTTTCGACGAAATTAAGAAATACAGCCTCTTAGCAGCAGCTTAGACGCCGTGGAAGAAATAGATCATCAGGATGATGCCCAGGGCAGCCACCAGCAGGTTGGTGATGATGCCCGGATCGGTCCGGTAGCCTTGCGGTATCTCGGCAGGCTTCAGGGTGCGGAGTACTTTCTGGTATTGCACGGTTGAGAAAAGGGCGACGAATACCCCCAGCAGGACGAAGGCCAAGCCGGTCCAGAAAGAGATGCCGCGCTGCAACGGCATGTTGTGTTGCGGCATCAGGATGGAGACGAACAGGCCGAAGCGCTCGATGACGAAGCCGAACGCCATCAGGGAAAGGCTGGTACGGTTCCAGGCGAGTAATGTCCGTTCGGCGGCAAAGAACACCCTGGGGTCGTTCAGGTCGGACATTGTTGCTCCTTAATTAGGGGATTCACAGCCCCGCATTCTTCAGCGACTGCAGGAACTGTGCGGCATCCTGATAGCCGGTCACGCGCAAATCGGACTGTTCCTTGCCGTCCTTGGCGAAGAACAGGGTCGCAGGCGGGCCGAACAGCTGGAAGCGCTGCAACAGGGCCTTGTCGTCGGCGTCGTTGGCCGTCACATCGGCTTGCAACAGTATTGCACTGCCTAGCCTGGACTGGATTGCCGGGTCGCTGAAGGTCAGGCGTTCCATTTCCTTGCACGAAACGCACCAGTCGGCATAAAAATCCAGCATCACCGCCTTGCCCCCGGCCTGGGCGATGCGGGCATCCAGTTGTGCCAGGTTCTTGATGCGATCGAAGTGCAGCGTGGCTGGGGTGTCCGCGGCGGCGTGCCCGATATTGCCCAGCGGGCGCAGGATGTCGCGGGCGCCGGACAGCGCGCCGATCAGGTAGGCCACCCCCAGCAGCAGGGCGAGGATGCCGATGCTTTTGCCCAGCTTGTGCAGGCCGTGCGCATTGTGCGGCAACGGGTCGAGCGCATGCAGATAGATGGCCGCGAAGATCAGCAACGCCGCCCACAGCAGCATCTGGAAACTGACCGGGACGACCGGGGAGACGATCCAGATCGCCATCGCCAGCATCAGCACGCCGAACGAGCGTTTCACCGCTTCCATCCAGGGGCCGGCCTTGGGCAGCAGGGCTCCCGCAGACGTGCCGATGACCAGCAAGGGCGCGCCCATGCCCAACGCCAGCACGAACAGCGCGACGCCGCCCAGCACCGCATCGTGCGTCTGACTTATATATAGCAATGCGCCGGCCAGCGGGGCGGCAACGCACGGCCCCATGATGACGGCTGACAGCGCGCCCATGGCGAAAACGCCGGAAATATGGCCGCCGTGCAGCTTGTTGCTGGTGTCGGACAGCTTGCTCTGCAACGCGGTAGGCAACTGCAGCTCATACAGGCCGAACATCGCCAGCGACAGCAGCACGAACAGCGCGGCGAAACTGCCCAGCACCCACGGCGTTTGCAGCGCATTGGAGACGAGGTTGCCGGAATACCCCGCCGCCACGCCGGCGATGGCATAGGTGATCGCCATCCCCAGCACATAAGCCAGCGACAGGATGAAGGCGTGCATATGGGTGATCTTGTGCCCGCGCCCGACGATGATGCCGGACAGGATGGGAATCATGGGGAAGACGCACGGCGTGAGGGAAAGCAACAGGCCCGCGCCGAAGAAGAACGAGACGATCAGCCAGAAGCTGCCGCTCTTGAACAGTCCGGCGATCCGGGTGTTGTCGTTGGCGGGCGCGGCGATGGATAGCGACTGCGGGGCGGGTGCGGAACTGATTGTCTGCGCCAGCTGGATATTCAATGTCTTTTCGATGGGCGGGTAGCACAAGCCGTTGTCGCTGCAGCCCTGGTAGCTTGCGTTCAATACCAGCGGTTTTGCGACATCGGCATTCTCCAGGGCGATCTCCGCCTGGAAGGATTGATGGAAGACCTCGAGCGTGCCGAAGTTGGGGTCGTTCTTGATCTCCCCTTTGGGCAGGGTCACGCTGGCGATTTTGGTCTTGCCGTCGGGGGTGCTGAAGGTGATCTTGTTGCGATACAGATAATAGCTGGGAGTGACGGTGAAACTGGCGATCAGCCTGTGCTGGTCGATCGCATGGATCTCCAGCGCAAATGCCTTGTCGGCCGGAAGGAAGCTCGGTTTCTTGTTGCCGAACGAGAAGAAGTCCGCATGTGCGAGCGGTGCGATGCACAGCAGCAGGATCAAAAATATACGACGCGTCATGCCTGGTTCCTTGGTTGAGTTTCCTGTGCGACCCAATTCAGATAGTCCGGCAGGCCTGCAGCCACAGGCACTGCGACGATCTCCGGCAATTCATACGGGTGCGATTTACGTAACGCCTGCTCCAGTTCTGGATAGGCCCCGCGAGTGGTCTTGATCAGCAGGGGCACTTCGGTAGCATGTTCCAGTTTGCCTTCCCAGCGATAGACGGACCTGCATTCGGGCAGCACGTTCACGCAGGCGGCGACGCGCTGTATGACCAGCGTTTCGGCGATGCGTTCCGCGGCGGCGCGATCCGGCAGGTTGGTGATGACCAGCAGCACTTCGTTGCCATTCATCGCGCACCTGCCCGCGCGCAGCGCACGCCCAGCTGCAGCAGTTCATCCCAGACGTCGCCCTGGCGCAGTCCCTTCACCAGCCTGTCGATCTGGGCGGCTTGGCGCAGTGCACGCTCTGCGAAAGCAGGCGTGAGCCGGCGCACCGCCCGTTCCACCAGTCTCTGCCGCACTCCCCACACGCGCGCATCGCGCAAGGCGCCGGCAAGGTTGCCGTTCTGCTGCACGCTGCGCGAGACCCTGGCCAGCGTGCGGATGTCTTCCGCCAGCGCCCACAAGACCAGCACGGTGGCGGTCCCCTCCGCGCGCAGTCCGTCCAGGACGCGCACGTAGCGCTCGGCGTCGCCTGCCAGCATCGCTTCGGACAGCTTGAACACGTCGTAGCGCGCCACGTCCATCACCGCATCCTTCACCTGCTCGAAAGAAAGCGGTCCGGCCGGAAACAGCAAGGCGAGTTTCTGTATCTCCTG
>JAJZUH010000039.1 GCA_021847165.1 Pseudomonadota bacterium | reverse complement strand
GCCGCGCCCATCGCCTGCCAGCCCATCTTCTCGGACAGCTGCGTGACGATCATTTCAAGCGTGATGCCGTCGAGGCTGGGGCGCCTGGCTGGTTTATCATCGGTGTTCATATTTGAATTCTACAGGAGTGCTGATGCAGCCGTTCTGCTGGTGGGAAGACGACACGCTGGTGCTGAACATCCTCGGCCGCCCGCGCGCCAAAAAGACCAGGATCGGCAAGGTCATCGGCCATCAGCTGGAGGTGCATGTGGCCGAGCAGCCGGTGCGCGGACGCGCCACGGCGCATCTGGTGAGATTCCTGGCGGGGGAGTTCGATGTGGCTGAAAGCGCGATCACGGTGGTGTTCGGGGTTTACAACGTGAATAAGCAATTGCGCGTCAAAGCGCCGCAGCGTCTGCCGGCGGTGATCGCGAAACGGCTGGGTAAGGGGTGAAACGCCAGTGATTGGCGGGTGCGGGTCGTTACTGCGGAACTCCCGGCTTGCTGCAGCGCGCTTCCATGAAGGGGCCCTGGTACTGGATCCAGGCTTCGCCGGGTGATATCTGCGCGCAGATGATGGTGCGGTCGTAGCGGTTGATCCACTTGTACCACGGTGCGCCGCCGGCGAATGCACTCACGGCCGCCATGCCCAGTACCACGATCAGCGCGATTTTCTTTTTCATGCCGGTTTTTCCTTCGCTGTGTTTTCCCGCTTCGGCGATCAGCCGAAGAACTTCTTCAGTGCCGTGCCGAGCCAGCCGCCATCCACCTTGTTGCCGGCGCTTTCGAGCCCCAGCATCTTTTTGACGCTCTCCACGTAGTCGGCATCGTCGCCCTTGATGTGGTTGACCAGCCATATCTTCAGCATGGAAAGCAGTTCCGGCGCGACGTTTTCGCCGGCGTCGGCGCGCTTCTGGAATTCCGCGACGCGCTTGGTGAAGATCTCGTGCACCCGCTTGTGCGCCTTGATGAACGGATAGCCGGCCTTTTCCTGCAGTTCTTCCTCGAAGGCGAAATGCGTCAGCGTGTAGTCGACCAGTTCGCTCAATACATGGTTGGTCGCGTTACGGTCGCCGCTGTCGTTGGCGGTATTCAGTTCGTTCAGGTAGTCGACGATGCGCTGATGCTGCGTGTCGATGACCTCTATCCCGGTTTCCAGGTCACTGGACCAGTGCAGGTATGCCATAATTCCTCCTAGTAAACGCCAATTGATATTGGTCTGATATCTGAAGCGGGGGCATTGTTTCTTACCCGCCGCTTCCGAGTCAATCGAAAAAGTTTGAAAGACCCTGCCGGCTTCGATGCATGAGCGCTTCCTTACACGCAAAACCCCGCAGTCTGTTGCGCCGCTATCTGGCGGCGGGGTATGCCGTGTTCATCGTGTATGCCAGCCTGTCGCCTTTCGTGGGCTGGCAGGAACAGGGGCTGGAGTTCTGGGCGGTGCTGGTCTCGCCGCTGGGGCTGACCTATTCGACGTTCGACGCATTGAGCAATCTGCTGGCCTATTTCCCCTTCGGACTGCTGCTGGCGCTCACCTACCGCGCGAATTTCGGCAGGAAACCCAGCGTGTTGTGGGCGACGCTGACGGCGCTGGCGCTGTCCGTGGCGATGGAGTACCTGCAGATGTATCTGCCGATGCGCACCAGTTCGAATGCGGACATCCTGGCCAACGGCATCGGCGCGCTGGGCGGTGCGCTGCTGGCGGTGTCGGTCGTGCAGCGCGCCTGGTTCGTGCGCGTGACACAATGGCGCATCGGGCTGTTCCGGCAGGGGCCGGGAGTGGACTTCGGCCTGGCGCTGGCGACGCTGTGGATGTTCGCGCAGATCAATCCGTCGTTGCCGATGCTGGGGAATGTGTTCATCACCGAGCCGGCTTACCGCATGTTCGCCGCTGTGCCGGAAGAGCCGTTCAACCTGTGGGAGAGCATGGCGGTCGCCTTGAACCTGCTGATGCTGGGCGCATTGCTGCTGACGTTGCTGCGCGAACGCCGCCATGTGGTGGTCGGGCTGGCGCTGGTGCTGGGCGTGGTGGCGCTGGCCAAGTTCATCGCGGCGGCACTGCTGTTGAAATCCTGGGCGCTGCTGTTATGGTTGAATGGCGAGGCGATGCTGGGCATCGTGGTCGGTGTGCTGCTGATCGCCGGCGCCGCCTGGCTGCCCCGGTCGCGGCTGGTCTGGGCGGCAGCGCTGGGTGCGCTGAGCTATGTGGTACTGGCGAACTGGGTGCTGGACAGTGGCACCCCCTCCGCCGCAATGCGCCTGTACCAGTGGCGCTATGGCCATTTGCGCAATTACAACGGACTGTCGCACACCGTATCGCTGGTCTTTCCGCTGCTGCTGGCGGGATATCTGTGGTGGGCGCGAACATCGTATCAACATAAGGATGGCAAATGAGTCACTACGACAGGCATGTGTTCTTCTGCGTCAACCAGCGTGCGGCAGGCGAGGATTGCTGCAACAACTTCGGTGCGCAAGCGGCGCGCGATTATGTCAAGGACAAGGTCAAGCAGCTGGGTATTTCCGGCGCGCAGAACAACCTGCGCATCAATTCTGCCGGCTGTCTGGGGCGTTGCGAGCTGGGGCCGGTGCTGGTGGTCTATCCCGAGGCGGTCTGGTACACCTATGTCGACCACAGCGATCTCGACGAGATCATCGAAGAGCACCTGAAGCATGGCCGCATCGTCGATCGGCTGAAGATCTGATGGCGATCACACTGGAAAAATTTTCCACCACCGGCACTGCGGGGCTGCTCGAAGGGGTCGTGCACATGCCGGAAGAGATCACCTGCGGCATCGCCGTGGTGGCACATCCGCTGCCGACCATGGGCGGTACGATGGAGAACAAGGTCGCGGTGACGCTGGCCAAGACCTTTGCCGAGCTGGGCTGCGTCGCGCTGCGCTTCAATTTTCGCGGCGTGGGCATGAGCGAGGGCGAGTTCACCGGCGGCGACGGCGAAGAACAGGACATGATTGCGATCGTGCGTTTTGCGCAGGAACAATTCGGCGAGGAGCTGCCGCTGATCCTTTCCGGTTTCTCGTTCGGGGGCTATGTTGCCGCGCGTGCCGCGCAGCAGGTGCGCCCGCAGCACCTGATCCTGGCGGCACCGGCCGTGGGCCGCTTTGCCATGCCGGCCGTCGCCCCCGATACGCTGGTCGTCCACGGCGAGCATGACGATGTCGTGCCGCTGGCCGACGCGCTGGAATGGGCGCGTCCGCAACATCTGCCCATCGTGGTGTTGCCGCAGGCGGAGCATTTCTTCCACGGGCGGCTGACGCAGTTGCGCGATATCGTGAAGCGTCATTTCAACGGGGTGGAACTGTGAAGCAAAAAAACAAAAGCAATCAGCCACAGGGAACGCAGAGAGGGCAGGGCGGGATTTTCTCTGTGGGCTCTGTGTTCTCCGTGGCTAAGAAGGTTTAGCAGAATGAATGCAGTGATCAAAGCTATCGGGCTGCAAAAATCCTACGGCGGCCAGCGCGTGGTGGATGGCCTCGACCTGTCCATCCGCAAAGGCGAATGCTTCGGCCTGCTCGGCCCCAATGGCGCGGGCAAGACCACGACCTTGCGCATGCTGCTCGGGCTGATCGAACCGGATGCCGGAACCGCCTTGCTGCTCGACCTGCCTGTGCCGCAGGCGGCGCGCGAAGCGCGCATCCGTGTCGGCGTGGTGCCGCAGATGGACAACCTCGACCCCGATTTCACCGTGGCCGAGAACCTGCTGGTGTACGGGCGCTACTTCGGACTGCACGACCGCGAGATCGAGGCGCGCATTCCGTCGTTGCTGGAGTTCGCCAGCCTTACCAGCAAGCGCGATGCCAAGGTGCCGACGCTATCCGGCGGCATGAAGCGCCGCCTCACGCTGGCGCGCGCGCTGGTCAACGATCCCGATGTGATCTTCCTCGACGAGCCGACCACGGGGCTGGACCCGCAGGCGCGCCACCTGATCTGGCAGCGCTTGCGCGAACTCACGCAGCAGGGCAAGACGCTGCTGCTCACCACGCATTTCATGGACGAGGCGGAGCGCCTGTGCCACCGCCTTGCCGTGATGGACAACGGCAGGCTCATCAGCGAAGGCTCGCCGCGCCAGCTGATCGACAGCAACATCGAACCGCAGGTGGTGGAAGTGTTCGGCGAGACCTCCGCGCAATGGGCGGGCGAGCATGCCGCAAATTATGCGCAGCGCTTCGAGGTCAGCGGCGAATCGGTGTTCTGCTATGTGAGGGACGCGCAGCCGCTGGTGGAACATCTGCAGGCACAAAGCGCACTGCGCTACCTGCACCGGCCGGCGAACCTGGAAGATGTTTTTCTCAAGTTGACCGGCAGGGAGATGCGCGAATGAACCTGATCTTCCGCATGCTCTATGTGCTCATCCGTTCGCTGTTCTGCGAACGCATGCGGGGCGGCAATTTCGCGAGCGAATTCGCCTTGAGCGTGCTGCCCAACGACATCGACATCAACCTGCACATGAACAACGGCCGCTACCTGACCATCTGCGACCTCAACCGCGTGGATATCTTCGCGCGCAGCGGGTTGCTGAAGGCCATGTTCAAGCGCAACTGGATTCCGGTCATCGCCGAGCACACCATGAACTACAAGAAGCCGCTGGGTCTTTTCGCGCGCTACCGGGTGAGGACGGAAGTGACGCACTGGGATGAGAAGTATTTCTATATGAAGCATGTCTTCAGCAAGGGCGAGCGCATCATGGCGGAAGGAACGTCGAAGGGGTGTGTCTATGCGCGGGGTGTCGGCGTGGTCAAGCCGGTCGATGCATTCGCTGCGGTGGAAATGGACAATTCGAAATGAGCAAACGGGATTTTGCATTGCCGCGGCTGAGCCTGCGCTTCTTCCCGATCTGGCGCAGACACTGGCTGGTGTGGAAGAAAATCGCGGCGCCGTCCATCCTCGGCCATCTGGCCGATCCGGTGATCTACATGCTGGGCCTGGGATATGGCCTCGGCAGCCTGCTGCCGACCATGGGCGGCATGTCGTACATGGCCTTTCTGGCCGCCGGTACGGTGTGCTACAGCACCATGAACAGCGCGAGCTTCGAGGCGCTGTATTCCGGTTTCGCGCGCATGCACGAACAGCGCACCTGGGAGGCCATCCTGAACACGCCGGTCGCGCTGGATGACGTGGTGCTGTCCGAGATCCTGTGGGCGGCCACCAAGAGCCTGATGTCGGGGGCCGCCGTGCTGGCGGTGATCTGGATACTGGGGCTGTCGCATGCCCTGATGTCGCTGTGGATGATTCCGCTGGCGCTGCTGATCGGGCTGACCTTTGCCGCCATCGGCCTGATCATGACCGCGCTGGCGCCGGCCTATGACTTCTTCATGTATTACTTCACGCTGGTCATCACGCCGATGATGCTACTATGCGGCGTGTTTTTCCCGGTCACCCAGTTGCCGCCCAGCATGCAGGCGATCGCGAGCGTGTTGCCGCTGACGCATGCGATCGATCTGGCCAGGCCGCTGATGAGCGGCAACCTGCCGCCGCAGGCGTTGCTGCATATCGCGGTGCTGCTGGCCTATGCGTTGTGCGGGTTCTATATTTCGCTGGTGTTGTTCCGTCGTCGCTTGTCGAGGTGAGTCTATGTTGTGGCTGAAAGCCTTCCATATCTTTTTTGTGGTCAGCTGGTTCGCTGGCCTGTTCTACCTGCCGCGCATCTTCGTCAATCATGCGATGGCGGAAGAAGCGGCGGTGAAAGAGCGCCTGAAGCTGATGGAGCGCAAATTGTACAAGTTCGTCACGCCAATCGGCATACTGGCTGTGGCTACCGGCCTGTGGCTATGGCTGGGCCATCGCGACATCTTCAACGGCGGCTGGATACATGCCAAGGTCGCCCTGGTGGCCGGGCTGGTTGCCTACCATTTCTATTGCGGCCATCTGGTCAGGGTGTTCGCCGCAGATCGCAACACGCGCAGCCATGTCTGGTTCCGCTTCTTCAATGAAGTGCCGGTGCTGGTGTTGCTGGCGGTGGTGATTCTGGTTGTTGTAAAACCCTTCTAGCCACAGAACTCGCAGAGCACACAGAGTTGGAGCAGTGGTTTTCTCTGTAGTCTCTGTGTACTCTGTGGCTAATGGCTCTTTTCTGGATTGTGTAAATGCCTGATTTTTTCGCCACCTGTCCGCGCGGACTGGAGAAACTCCTCACCGATGAACTCGCCGGTTTCGGCGCCACGGATGTGCGCCCTACCGAAGGCGGGGTCGCCTTCGCCGGCGACTGGCCGCTGTGCTATCGGGCCAACCTGCAGAGCCGCCTCGCTTCGCGCATCCTGTGGCGCGTCAAGGACGCCACGCCGTTCCGCAACGAACAGGATGTGTACAAGGTCGTTTACGATCTGCCGTGGGTGCGCTGGTTCGATGTGAGCTGCACCATCCTGGTGAAGGTCACGGCGATCAGATGCCCGCTCAAGAGCCTGGAGTTCATCACGCTGAAGATCAAGGATGCGGTGTGCGACAAGTTCCGCGCCGAGAAGGATGCGCGCCCGAGCGTGGCGAAGCTCGATCCGGACATGCGCATCCATGCCTTTTTCGAGGGCGAAAGGTTCACCCTGTACCTGGATACCTCCGGCGATGCGCTGTACAAGCGCGGGGTGCGCCTGCATACCAACATCGCCCCCCTGCGCGAGAACCTTGCCGCCGGCATCCTCAAGCTGACGGGCTGGAAGCCCGGCATCCCGCTGTTCGACCCGATGTGCGGCAGCGGCACTTTCCTGATCGAAGCGGCGCAGATGTCGCTCAACATCCAGCCCGGCGTCGCGCGCCATTTTGCCTTCGAGAAACTGAAGAACTTCGATGCGAAGACCTGGAACGCGATGCGCGAAGCCGCCATCGCCGCGCAACTGCCGGTGAGCGAACTGCCCATCTACGGCAGCGACCTGTATGGCGACGCGCTCAAGGCCGCGCACCAGAACCTGGAAGAGGCGGGCATCCGCGAGACCGTGGACCTGAAGCAGTGCAACGCGCTGGAAGCCTCGCCTCCCGACAAGGAAGGCATCCTCGTGGCGAACCTGCCCTATGGCGAGCGCATGGGCGACGAAGACGAGCTGGCAGCACTGTATCCAAAACTGGGCGATGTGCTGAAGCAGAGGTTCGGCGGCTGGAACGCCTACCTGTTCACCGCCGACCTGCGCATCGCCAAGCTGATGCGGCTGGCGCCTTCCAGACGCATCCCGCTTTACAACGGTGCGATCGAATGCCGCCTGTTCGAGTACAAGATCGTGGCGGGGAGCAACCGGCCAAAATGATAGAAATCTCGCTTGAACTCAATCTCGACGCGTTCCTGGTCAACAGCATGGGAAAGTCTGAAGACCTGTCGAGCCAGATGTCTGCCCGGGCGCTGAGATTCTCCTGCGAGAAGGTCGCTTCGGCGCGGCGACTCACGGAAAGCAAACCGAGTGCCGATTTCGAATTCCTGGGTTCTGCGGGCAAGCGCGACACGCAGGTCGAGTCCGACCACGAGTTCGATGAGAAACTCTTCAACTACCTTGCCACACACACGACGGTCGATGCGTCGCGGGTCGATATCGCGGCCGGGGATACGGGCTATATTCCGGTGCCCAAAGCGGCGAGCAGCGGAGAGATCGGCCGGATGTCCATCACCCAGCGGCAGAACCAGAGCGGCATCGGCCTTGAACTGGTCTTCAAGCAGGATGAGTTCGACGCAGCATGGGATCTGGTGACGCAACAGAAGGTCCGCAAGGCTGTTGCCACCCTGGTGTGCTTCAAATTATCGCAGGGAGTGCCTGCCGGGCAAGGCGGGAACCTGTTCGTTGCAGGCGTCCTGTCCTGTTCGCTGCAGTTCGTGCCGGGCGACTAGTTCGAATCGGCGGTGCAGCGGGGCCGCAGGGACGGGGAGCTGCCGCACGCTGGTTCCGTGTGCGTGCGGCTGCAGGGCGATGACCATCGGACTACTTGTTGGCCAGGCTTTGCTCGAATTTCACCAGTTCGGTGATCTGTGCCTTCTTGGCGCCGCTCAGGTCGTTCGCGGGCATCGGCATGCTGCCCCAGTTGCCGGAACCGCCTTTGGATACCTTCATCACCAGTCCTTCGATCAGGGGATACTCCTGGCCCTTATAGGTAAAGGTCTTCACGCCCTTGCCGGTATACCTGTTGGCCACATCGCGCCAGGCCGGGCCGACAACCTTGTGGTCGATCGCGTGGCACGCAACGCAATTCAATTCCTTTGCCAGCGGCGGCATGTCGACGGCGAGGGTGTTGCCGGCGATCATCAGGCCCGCGGTTGCTGCTATGCTTCCAATGACAGATTTCATGCTTCCTCCATGTGGTTGGGAACGGGCGGACCCGGCTTCGGCTGGGCAGAGAAGGGGTCCGTGTGCTGCCTTGAAGGCCCGGCATCGTTTTTTGCGCCGGCAAGCAAGCAACGTTTGTCATCCGGGTCTGTTGACAGCGCGCATCGATTTCTGCGTTCCGGCAGCAAATATCGCCGCGCCTTGACGGTAATTTGACGCTGCCGCGCCTCGGTGCAGCGGGCATCCGCGCCGATGTAGCCTTGCGTGGGCTTTGCTGATAGATTTTATGTTCCCCAATCCGGAAGGAATCCGATGGCATTGATCACCTGCAGGAAGTGCAAAAGAATCGTTGCATCGAGCAGCGAGCCTTGCCCGTACTGCGGCGAGCCCAGTCCGGCAGACGCGCCTGGAGAACGCGAGGCGCGGCCGCCGCAGGCCAGGCAAGCATGGATCGCGTTCGCGGTACTGGCCCTGCTGGTCATTCTGCTGCTGCAGTGGTATGCCGGCGGCGGCAGGCACGATGCAACCATGGAGGTTGCCGATCCGGCAGCGCAGGATATGACCACCTGCCTGATTGCCGAATGTCCGGCAGGCACGCGGGCGGTCACTTTCACGACACGACAGGAGCCATACTATTCCTGCAAGAGCGATGAACTGTCGGCTTACGCCAACTACGTGCTGGGTGTGATGATCGCCCATGTGCTGCCCACGGGTGCGGCGCCGGAAATCGGCAAGACTGGCGAGCCGGTGGTGCAGGGCAGCGAGAAGCAGGCCCTGGACCGGCTGAGGGAGAAAGCCGGGGTCTCGACCTTCGAGGAGGCGATCGCGAAATGCTACAGGGGCGAGGGGAACCTGAAGGTGCAGGTGCTATACAGCCCCAAGGGCAGCGACAGCATCTATGTGGCCGCAGAAGAGCACCAGGAGAATAAGTTCTGGATGCCCAAGGCCAGGCTGCTCAGGAAAGCGCATTAGCCGGCGGCAGGAGACTCGCCATGTCCTCAACCCCTTCCCAGACCTGCAAGACCCTGCACCTGCTGATACACGGTCGCGTGCAGGGCGTGTACTTCCGCGACTCCATGCGGCGCGAAGCGCAACATCTTTCGGTCTCCGGCTGGGTGCGCAATCGCAGCGACGGGACGGTGGAAGCGGTGGTGCAAGGGCAAGCCGATGCGGTGGACGCCATCGTGCGCTGGGCGCACCGCGGTCCGCAACTGGCGCAGGTGGAGCGTGTCGAGATGGCGCCGGCCGCAGGCAGTTACTCGGCTTTCGAGATCGGCGATTGAGCATGGGGACGATACTCATCACCGGGGCGACCGATGGCATCGGTCTGGCGACCGCGAGGGAACTGGCCAGGCGGGGATGCGAACTGGTGTTGCATGGGCGCAATGCAGAGAAGGCAAACCGGGCCTGCGATGCGGTGCGTGCCGATGTGCCGGGTGCCGTCCTGCACAGCGCCTGCGCCGATCTGGGCGACCTGGCCGCAGTCGCCCGCATGGCCGAGGATCTGGCGGCGCGGCTGCCGCGGCTGGATGTGCTGATCAACAATGCGGGTGTCTACATGACCGAACGCAGGGTGTCGCGCGATGGTTTCGAGATGACGCTGGCGGTCAATCATCTTGCCCATTTCCTGCTGACCGGGCGGCTGCTTGCCGTACTGAAGAAATCGGCCGCGCCGCGTGTCGTCACGGTCGGTTCCATGGTGCATTCCGGCGGGCGCATCCCGTTCGACGACATGAATTGCGAACACAGCTTCAATGGCTATCAGGCCTATGCCAATTCCAAGCTGGCCAATGTGCTGTTCGCGAACGAACTGGCGCGACGCGAGCCCTGGCTGACTTCCAACAGCCTGCATCCGGGAGTGATCGGCACCAAGTTGCTGCACGCGGCTTTCAGCATGCCGGGCGGATCGGTGGCCGACGGGGCGCGCACATCGGTCTATCTGGCCACCTCGCCCGAGGTGGCGAACCTGACGGGACGATATTTCGACGCTTGTAGCGAGACCGCTGCCGCTGCGCAGGCGCGCGATGGCCAGCTGGCACAGCGCCTGTGGGCGTGGTCGGAACGTGCGGTCGGCGGATTTGCGGGGCCGGCCAGCTAGGCAGTTCACTCCTTCTTCAACAGTTTTTTCAGTTCGGCGAACGGCTGGTGCGTTGCTGCGGCATGACCGCCGGCATCGCGCACCCTGGCGGCCTCATCCAGGACGCGCGCATGCTCGTTGTCGTGGCAATAGATGCAGAGCAATTCCCAATTGCTCCCATCCGCAGGATTGTTGTCGTGGTTGTGGTCCTTGTGATGCACGGTGAGTTCGCGCAGGCGTGCGCCGGAGAATTCGCGGCCGCAGCGGCAGCATATCCAGGGAAACAGCTTGAGCGCGCGCTCGCGATAGCCGGCCTCGCGCAGTTCGCGCTGCTTGCGGGCCGCGGCGACGACACGGTCGAGCCGCGCATGATCGGGAGTGGTATGCCTGGCCATGACAGACTGCCGATGAATGGTTGCTGCGATTATAGCGGGACGCCGATGCCGCGCCAGCTGCCAGCCGGAAACGGGGGAAACTACAAGATATCGGACAGGATCCTTGGCCCGGAGACGGTTGCCGGAGCGGGGCTGGATCTGACGACCTGTGCTCCGGAAAAGATGTGTCTGGCATAACTTCTGTCGCTGCCGAGTATGTGCGTGGTCAGCCAGCTGCGCAGGAATTGCACCATCTCGACCTCGGCCGACTTGTTCAGCGAGTGCCTTTCTATGCGGCCCATTTCGGCGAAGAAGCGCTGATGCTCGCGTTTGTGCGCCTCCGTCTCCGGATAGCCGAACATCTTCATCAGCGCTTCCTCGAAGGTGAAGTGCATGCTGGCCAGCTGGTTCAGTTCGAGGATGGCATAGTGGGTGTTGGACCAGCCCTGATCGGAGCGGATGGATTCCTCGATGGCGGTGAAACTGCGCAGCAGCAACTTGTGCTGGTCGTCTATCTCCTGTATCCCGATGGAATACTCGTCTTTCCATTCCATGATATGCGGCTCCATGCTGATGGCGATCCGGTGCTGGCAGAATTCAAGGTTCCGACAGATTGTACTGAGGCGATAGCCGCGGAGTCGTATATGAAAATAATTTAATAAATGCGGGACGCCAGCCCGGCGGCAGAGGCTTCTTCGGGCAACACGGACGGATTGTGACAGCCAGGAGGAAGTCGGGATCTGCGCAACAAGTGTGCTGCGGATGGTGCAAACGGAAGCCGGCAGGAACCAGCCCCGGGCTTCAGGTCATCCTGAGATTTTCCGTTCCGCTCAGGACGTTCCGGTCTTTGGAGGCCTGGCCTTCCAGCTTGATCTTCAGGCGCAGGTCGTTGACGGAGTCGGCGTTCTTGAGCGCTTCCTCGTAGCTGATCGCCCCGCTTTCGTGCAGGTCGAACAAGGCCTGGTCGAAGGTCTGCATGCCGAGTTCGCGCGATCTGGCCATGACTTCCTTGATCTCGTGCACGTGGCCCTTGAAGATCAGGTCGGAGATCAGCGGCGAATTGAGCAGGATCTCGAAGGCGGCAGCGCGGCCCTTGCCGTCGCGTTTGGGGATCAGGCGCTGCGAGATGAGCGCCTTGATGTTGAGCGACAGATCCATCAGCAGCTGTTCGCGCCGGTCTTCGGGGAAGAAGTTGATGATGCGGTCGAGTGCCTGGTTGGCGCTGTTGGCGTGCAGCGTGGCCAGACACAGGTGGCCGGTTTCGGAGAAGGCGACGGCATACTCCATCGTCTCGCGGTCGCGGATCTCGCCGATCAGGATCACGTCCGGCGCTTGGCGCAGCGTGTTCTTCAGCGCGATCTGCCAGTTGTCGGTATCCACGCCCACCTCGCGGTGGGTGACGATGCACTTGTCGTGGTCGTGCACGAACTCCACCGGATCCTCGATGGTGATGATGTGGCCGTAGCTGTTATGGTTGCGGTGTCCCAGCATCGCGGCCAGCGAGGTCGATTTGCCGGAGCCGGTGCCGCCGACCAGGATCACCAGGCCGCGCTTGGTCATCACGACATCCTTCAGCACGTTGGGCAAGCCGAGTTCGTCGAAGGTGGGGATCCTGGTGGTGATGGTACGCAGCACCATGCCGACGCGTTGCTGCTGCATGAACACGTTGACGCGGAAGCGGCCGATGCCGGGCGGGCTGATGGCAAAGTTGCATTCGTGCGTCGACTCGAACTCCGCCGCCTGGCGGTCGTTCATGATGCTGCGCGCCAGTTCCTGCGTGTGCTGCGACGACAGTGCCTGGCTGGACACCGGCGTCATCCTGCCGTCGACCTTGAACGCGGGCGGGAAGCCGGAGGTGATGAACAGGTCGGATGCCTTCTGCGAGATCATCCCTCGCAGCAGGTTGTGCACCAGCTCGGTGGCCTGGTCTCTTTCCATAGGATACCTCTATCGATTCGTCTGTCGGGCCGCTCAGCCCGGGAATAGATCCTTGTTCGCCGCCTTGCCGCGGGCTTCGGCGGATGACACCATGTTGCGCTTCACCAGGTCGCTCAAGCATTGGTCCAGCGTCTGCATGCCGATGTTGCCGCCGGTCTGGATGGCGGAATACATCTGCGGCACCTTGGCTTCGCGGATCAGGTTGCGGATCGCCGGGGTACAGATCATGATCTCGTGTGCCGCCACGCGGCCGCTGCCATCCTTGGTCTTGAGCAGGGTCTGCGAGATCACCGCGCGCAGCGATTCGGACAGCATCGCGCGTACCATTTCCTTTTCGTCTGCCGGGAACACGTCGATGATACGGTCGATGGTCTTGGCGGCCGAGCTGGTGTGCAAGGTGCCGAACACCAGGTGGCCGGTCTCTGCCGCCGTCATCGCCAGGCGGATGGTCTCCAGGTCGCGCATTTCGCCCACCAGGATCACGTCCGGGTCCTCGCGCAGCGCGGAACGCAGCGCGTTGTTGAAAGACAGCGTGTGCGGGCCGACCTCGCGCTGGTTGACCAGCGACTT
>JAJZUH010000038.1:3374-13437 GCA_021847165.1 Pseudomonadota bacterium | reverse complement strand
AGCGCGAGTTCGACATGGACTTGATCACCACCGCTCCCACGGTGATCTACGAAGTGGTGCAACGCGACGGCACTGTGCTGATGGTGGACAATCCGTCCAAATTGCCGGACCTGTCCAAGGTCGAGGAAATCCGCGAACCTATCGTCAACGTCAATCTTTATATGCCGCAGGAATATGTCGGTTCGGTTATCACTTTATGCACGCAAAAGCGTGGCGTGCAGATCGACATGACCTACCACGGCAAACAGGTGTTGCTGAAATATGAGATGCCGATGGGCGAGATCGTGCTGGATTTTTTCGACAAGCTTAAGTCGGTGTCGCGCGGCTATGCTTCCATGGATTACGAGTTCAAGGAATACCGCCCGGCCGATGTGGTGAAGGTGGATATGCTCATCAACGGCGAAAAGGTCGATGCGCTGTCCATCATCGTGCACCGCGCCAACAGCCAGTACCGCGGGCGCGAAGTGGCAGCCAAGATGCGCGAACTGATACCGCGCCAGATGTTCGATGTGGCGATCCAGGCCGCCATCGGCGCCAACATCATCTCGCGCGAGAACGTGAAGGCCTTGCGCAAGAACGTGCTGGCAAAATGCTACGGCGGCGATATTTCGCGCAAGAAGAAGCTGCTGGAAAAGCAGAAGGCGGGAAAGAAGCGCATGAAGCAGGTGGGCAGTGTGGAGATTCCGCAGGAGGCGTTCCTGGCCATCCTGCGTGTGGACGATAAATAAACTGGATTGGAAGAAAAATGCCTTTTGCCTTGATCTTGATTCTGCTGTTGCTGCTGACCGGGGCGATCTGGCTGCTGGATCGCTTCATGCTACGGGCCAAACGTCCGGCGGGCGTGAATGAGCCCTGGTGGGTCGAATACGCCAAGAGCTTCTTTCCCGTGATCCTGGCGGTCTTTCTGTTGCGTTCTTTCCTGATCGAACCCTTCAAGATACCGTCCGGTTCGATGATCCCCACGCTGCACGTTGGCGATTTCATTCTGGTCAATCGCTACACTTACGGCCTGCGGCTCCCCATCATCAACAAGAAATTCATCGAGATCAACCAGCCGCAGCGGGGGGATGTGATGGTGTTCCACTATCCCGAAGATCCCTCGGTGGATTATATTAAGCGCGTGATCGGGGTGCCCGGAGACGTGCTGGTATATCGCAACAAGAGATTGTGGATCAACGGCGCCGAACAGGCATTGCAGCGCGATGGCGATTACAATTACGTCGAGAGCGAATTGCGCTTCCTGCACACGGAGCGCTACAAGGAAAATCTGGATGGGCATTCGCATGCCGTGTTGCTGAACCCGGAGATGCCGCAGGTGCACCTGGCTAACGTGGCCAACTTCCCGCAACACGAACAGTGCAGCTATACTGAAGAGGAAGTGCGCTGTACCGTGCCCGCCGGAAGTTATTTCATGATGGGCGACAATCGGGATAACAGTCGCGACAGCCGCTACTGGGGGTTTGTGCCGGATGACATGATCGTCGGCAAGGCGTTCTTCATCTGGATGAACTTCGGTGAACTGGATCGTGTGGGTTTGTCTATCAAATAGATAATGGCATTGGCGAAAGGAATCGAGATGAAAGCAGCGGCAAGCAGACAGGGCGGGATCGGCTTCGTCGGATTTATCATGGTTGCGATCGGCGTGGTCTTCGTGGCGATAGCGGCCATGAAGCTGGGGCCGGCTTATGCGCACAGCGCGCAGATCGCGCAGATATTCAAGGCGATCGCCAACGATCCGGCGATGCAGGATGCCTCGATCAAGGATATCAAGGATTCCTATTACAAGCGTGCCAACATCAACTACATCACCGATATTACGGCGGACGACATTGATATCAGCAAAGAGAATGGGCGCTTGATCCTGAGTACCAGCTATTCGATCAAGATCCCGATTGCCGGCAATGTCACCTTGTTGCTCGAATTCAATCCGAGTAGCTCATAGTTCGCGTCGATGAAGCATGCGGAATTGTCCAAACGGCTTGGCCATCAGTTTGCACAGCCGCAATTGCTGCAGCGTGCGCTGACCCACCGCAGTTACAGCGCAGCACACAATGAGCGGTTGGAATTCCTTGGCGACAGCGTGCTGAATTGTGCCATCGCCAGGCACCTGTACGATGCTTATCCCGAGTTGCCCGAAGGCGAGCTTTCGCGTCTGCGCTCCAATCTGGTGAATCAGCAGACGCTGGCTGTCCTGGCGCAACAACTGAATCTTGGCGAGCAATTGCTGTTGGGCGAAGGAGAGCGCAAAAGCGCCGGTTTCCGTCGACCTTCAATACTGGCCGATGCGCTCGAAGCCATATTTGGGGCGGTCATGCTGGATGCCGGTTTTGCTGCTGCCGAAAGAATGGTGTTGGGACTCTATGTTCCATTCATCGCGCAGATCGATTTAAGAACATTGGGCAAGGACCCCAAGACGCTGTTGCAGGAATATTTGCAGGGACACAAGCTGGCTTTGCCGCAATATGGCGTGCGCGAGATCAAGGGCGAAGCCCATGCGCAGACATTCATCGTTTCCTGCGAGATCCCGCAGCTCGGCCTGAGTACGCAAGGCGAGGGCGCAAGCCGGCGTATTGCCGAGCAAATTGCCGCCGAACGAGCCTATCAACGAATCATCAAAGAAAATCCATGACCGAATCCCAGAACTCCCACAGCGGTTTTGTTGCCATCGTCGGCCGCCCCAACGTAGGCAAATCGACCTTGCTCAACCATCTGATCGGGCAGAAGATCAGCATCACCTCGCGCAAGGCGCAGACCACGCGCCACCGCATCACCGGCATCCTGACGGAGGGGGCGATGCAGTTCGTCTTTGTCGACACGCCGGGCTTCCAGACGCAGCATACCAATGCACTAAACCGCAGCATGAACCGGGTGGTGACAAGCAGCCTGCGTGAAGTGAACGTCGTGCTGTTCGTGCTGGAAGCGCGTCATTTCGATGAACGCGACCAGCAGGTGATGGAACTGTTGCCGCAGGACCGGCCGGTGATCCTGGTCATCAACAAGGCCGACCTGCTGGAAAACAAGGCCGAATTGCTGCCTTTCATCGAAAAAATCTCCGCGTTGCGCCATTTCGCCGCCATCGTGCCGGTGAGTGCGCGCCAGGGAAAGCAGCTGGATACCCTGCTCGATGCCATCCGACCATATATCCCGGAAGGGGAACATCTGTATGCCGAGGACGAGATCACGGACCGCAACGAGCGATTCCTGGCGGCAGAGCTGCTGCGCGAAAAAGTGTTCCGCTTTACTGGCGAGGAACTGCCATATTCGGTCAGCGTGGTAATCGAGCAATTCAAGCAGGAAGGCAAGTTGCGCCGCATTCATGCCGCCATTCTGGTGGACAAGGAGGCGCACAAGGCCATGTTGATAGGCAGCAAAGGCGAGAAGCTCAAGGAGATCGCCACCCAGGCGCGCCTCGACATGGAAAAACTGTTCGACGGGAAAGTGTTCCTGGAAGTTTTCGTCAAGGTCCGCAGCGGCTGGGCAGACAGCGCTCATATGCTGAAAACGCTGGGGTATGAGTAACGCCGCATCCAAACAGCGCATTCAGGACGAGCTCTCCTTCGTGCTGCACAGCTACCCGTTCCGCGAGACCAGCCTGGTGCTGGAGGTGTTCAGCAGACGCCATGGCCGGGTGGCGCTGGTGGCGCGGGGAGCGCGGCGTCCGAGGTCGGCGCTGCGCGGCCTGCTGATGAGCTTCCAGCCGCTGTCGTTGAGCTGGTTCGGCAAGCACGAATTGCGCACCCTGCACAGTGCAGAATGGCAGGGCGGACAGCCCCAATTGCAGGGCACGGCGCTGCTGTGCGGGTTCTATCTGAACGAATTGCTGCTCAACCTGATGGCGCGCGACGATCCTCACGCAAGCCTGTTCGATTATTACCAGCAGACCTTGCAGCGCCTGGCGCAGGAAGAGGATCACGCTTTCACCCTGCGCTGCTTCGAGAAGCACCTGTTGCAGGAGCTGGGTTATGCACTGCTGCTGGATACCGAAGCGGATAGCGGCCAGGCCATTGTGCCGACACGGACATACCGCTATATACTGGAGCGCGGCGCGGTGGCGGAAACGGCGGATTCGGCGCAAGGGATGCCGGTTGCCGGCAAAACGCTGCTGGACATGGCGGCCGATAATTACAGCGATGCCAACAGCGCGCGCCAGAGCAAACAGCTGATGCGCATGCTGCTCGACCACCATCTTGCCGGCAAGACCTTGCATACACGTGAACTGATGAGGGATTTGCAGAAGTTATGATAAAACTCGGACTCAACATCGACCATGTCGCCACACTGCGCCAGGTGCGCGGTGCGCGCTATCCCAATCTCATTCGCGCCGCACTGGTGTGCGAAGAGGCGGGGGCGGATGCCATCACCCTGCATCTGCGCGAGGACCGTCGCCATATCCAGGATGCCGATGTGGCGGCGCTGCGCGGCATGCTGCAGACGCGCATGAACCTTGAATGTGCGGTGACCGATGAGATGATCGACATCGCCTTGCGCACCAGGCCGCACGATATCTGCCTCGTGCCGGAAAAGCGCGAAGAGCTGACCACCGAAGGCGGTCTGGATGTGGTGAAGCACTTCGATGCCGTGCAGCGTGCCACGCAGCGTTGCCTGGAGGCGGACATCCGCGTCTCGCTGTTCATCGACGCCGACGAGCGTCAGCTGGATGCGGCAAAGAAGACCGGCGCTCCCGTGGTGGAAATACATACCGGAAAATATGGCGATGCCGACAGCGTTGCTGGCCGCGAACAGGAACTTGCGCGCATCCACCGTGCTGCTATACATGCCCACGCACTTGGCTTGCAGGTGAATGCCGGGCATGGATTGAATTATCACAATGTCCGCCCCATCGCGGAGGTGCCGCATATCGCAGAACTCAACATCGGCCATGCCATCATCTCCGAGGCGGTGTTCATCGGCCTTGAGCATGCGGTGAAAAAGATGAAGGCATTACTGGTCGCATGATCTTCGGTATCGGCACCGACATCGTCAGTGTGGCCCGTATCGAAGCGGCCAGCGCCCGCCATGGCGCAACCTTCGCTTCGCGCATCCTGAGCGATCCGGAACTGGAGGAGTATGCCGTACAGAACCATCCTGCGCGCTTCCTGAGCAAGCGTTTTGCCGCCAAGGAAGCCCTGGCCAAAGCTACGGGGCATGGCTTGCGCCACCCGGTAAGCCTGCGGCGTATCACCATCGGTCACGATGGATTGGGCAAGCCGATTTTCCTGTTCGACGCGCAACTATCCGAATTTCTGCAAGACCTTGGCATCGTGCGTCACCATTTGAGTATCAGCGACGAACGTGATGCTGCCGTCGCATTTGTGATTCTGGAAAAGGAAGGCTGATTATGGGCAATGGTCCGGTGATGCTGGATGTGCTGGGGAAACAACTGACGGACGAAGACCGGATACGTCTGAGCCACCCGTTGGTCGGCGGCGTGATCCTGTTTGCACGCAACTACGAATCACCTGGCCAGCTTGCAGAATTGACGGCGAGCATCCATGCGCTTCGTACGCCGCCATTGCTGATTGCGGTGGACCATGAAGGCGGCAGGGTGCAGCGTTTCCGTCAAGGATTTACGCGCATCCCGCCGATGCGGGAACTCGGCAAGATATGGAACGAACACCCCAAACGCGCAAAGCATCTGGCCCAGCAAGTGGGTTTCGTGCTGGCTTCCGAACTGCGTGCCTGCGGAGTGGATTTCAGCTTTACGCCGGTGCTGGACGTGGACTACGGCAGCAGCAGCGTGATTGGCGACCGCGCCTTCCATTCGGAACCGCAAGCCATTGCGGAACTGGCACACAGCCTGTTGCAGGGACTGCGGCAAGGCGGTATGCCGACGGTGGGCAAGCATTTCCCCGGGCACGGTTTCGTTAAGGCGGACTCGCATGTGGATATTCCCGTGGACGAACGCAGCTATATCGACATTGAACTGTGCGATCTCATTCCTTTCCGGCAGATGGTCAATTACGGACTGACGGCGGTGATGCCTGCGCACGTGATTTATCCCAAGGTCGATCCCAATCCGGCTGGTTTTTCCAAGGTATGGCTGAAAGACATCCTGCGCGGCGAACTGGGCTTCGAGGGATGCATTTTCAGCGACGACCTGAGCATGGAGGGGGCGACAGTGGCCGGCGGCATCGTGCAGCGTGCCGAGGCCGCACTGAAGGCCGGAGCCGATATGGTGCTCGTATGCAACAAGCCGCAATCCGCCGACGAGCTCCTTGCCGGCCTGCAATGGGATATGCCTGTCCAGAGCAAGGCTCGTTTGGCACAGATGCACGGGCGTCCGCATCCGAGAACGCTGGCGCAATTGCATGAAGATGCCGACTTCATCAGGGCCCTGCACGAAATCGCCAATATTGGCATCACCGAGGGCGAGCTGCCTCTGGTTTAGCAGGCACTCCGGAAAAATGGTTCAGGCTTCTCGAATCGGATTTGAGGCATTATGATGCGCGTCATCTTGATCTAAGCTGGAGGAGAGAGGAATGCCACACGTGTCTCGCATGTATCATCAGTTGGAAAAAGATCACTCGCATTTGTCTGTGCGTTTCGATTCTGAACGTGGGGTGTTGTGGACGCTGTTGGATCCGAAGAATGTTCCCTGCTTCAGTCTTGACCTGTTGGGTCAACTGCGTGTGCATCATGACGAAATCGAATGTTATGGCGATCGCACTTTGAAGGCGGGGCAGGGAAACGATGTGCGCTATTCTGTTTTGGCATCTCTGACACCAGGTATCTTTAACTTGGGGGGGCAGCTTGCTCTTTTCAGGGAACTTATTCGAAGTGGCAATAGGGATGCGTTATTGCATTATGCGACGAAATGTATAGACGTTATCTATCAACGCGTACATCATTTTGGTCAACCATTGGCGACAATTACATTGTTGCAGGGTGATGCGTTAGGCGGCGGGCTTGAGGCTGCACTGACAAGTGATGTCATTATCGCCGAACGGCGCAGCCAGATGGGATTTCCGGAGATATTGTTCAATTTGTTTCCGGGTATGGGGGCGTATAGCCTGATCGCCAGGAAAGTGAGCCCCAAATTTGCGGAGAAGATGATTCTGAGCGGCAAGATTTATAGTGCAGAGGAATTGTATGAGGCCGGCTTGGTCGACATTCTCGCCGAAGATGGCAAGGGAGTGGAGGCGGTCAACGAATACATCAAGAAGCAAGAACGTCGTTCCAATGGCTTTCTTGCGGTCCAAAAGGCACGGCATCGTTTTAATCCTGTCACACAAAAAGAGTTGATGGATATCACCACCGTTTGGGTCGATGCGGCGCTTAAACTGAATGAGAAAGACCTCAAGGTGATGGATCGCTTTGTGCGTTCCCAGGAGAAACTGTTCTTGCCATCTATGGCACAGCCGATCATATTCAACGTAGCCTGAGCTTTATATCCTTGCTTGATGAGCTCCATTCAGGTAGTGCAGCAACGATGCACGAGTAGCGGGATAACAGCCTGACGCTTCATCCAGCAAACCAGCAGCCGATCTTCTCAGTTCGGCCTCATCGAGGGTCAATATCCGGCTGCATACGGAAAACAACACCTCGGCTCCCACGTTGCCTGAGCTGCCTTTCAGAATGTGGGCCAGTTCTTTCAGTGTGGCGTAATCCCTCCTGGACAAGGCGATGCGCAAAGCCTCCAGCAGTTTTTCCGTTTCCAGCAAGAAACCGTAGATGACCGTTTGCAGGAAATCCTCTTGGTCTCCCCCCAGCAGTGCCAGGTGATGCAAGGTATCTTCATTGATCAACCCTTTGGCAACCTGTGCTGCGGAATGAGTGAGTTCCGGGGCGTCGAACTTTGCCGGGGTCAGGGTCAGTCGCGCCACGGTATCGAGCAAGGTCAGCGCGTCGACAGGCTTGGTCAGGTAGGCATTGATCCCGGCGCGCTCGCACTCCTGCTTCGCTTCCAGCGTGGCATTCGCCGTCAGGATGATCACCGGCGTTTCGATGGGCTGCCTGGACAGGGCTCGATGCACTTTGATCACTTCCAGACCGCCCATGAACGGCATGTTCATGTCGAGGATGAGCAGGTCGTAAGTATTCTCTTCCAGCCTGTCCAGTGCCTGTTCGCCATTTTCCACCAGGTCTACCTTGTGATTGCCGTGCATCAGTATCTTCGCGATGATCTGCTGGCTGGTGCCGTTGTCTTCGGCAACGAGCACGCGCACCCCGCGCTTGCTGGCCGTGCTGCGTTCGTAATGCTCCTTGAATGAGATCACTCCCTCGGATGGCCGCGGCGCCATGATTCCGTGCAGGGCATTGAACAGCAGCGTTTTGTCGAGTGGCGTACGCAGCAGACAGGAATACCCGGCATCGAGATACTCATCTTCGCCATGGTTATGCAGATCGGGATTGAGCAAGATCGGCGAGAGGTTCTGCTTTCCACGCAATTCCCGGATATTGGCGGCGAAGTCTTTTGCCGTCATCCCGATATTCTGCGGGAAGCACAGGATCGCCAGATTGGAGGGGCGGACGGGATTCTTGTCGATCAGGTAGGTGAAGAAATGAGTCAGCGAAGCGGCATGTTCGCAACGGATCCCCCAGCTGTTCGTATACTCGGTCACAGCGAGCTGGTCGCTGTGCGGCAGGCCGATGGTCAGGACATAGAGTTGTTCGAGTGCCGGTTTCGATTCGCTTGGGACCGGATACGACTGCTTGTCGAATGGCACCTCGAACCAGAAGATGCTGCCGATACCGGGTTCGCTCTGGACGCCCATCTGCCCGCCCATCAGTTCGACCAGCTGTTTGGAGATGGTGGTACCCAAGCCGGTGCCGCCATAAGTGCGGGTGATGTTCTGATCTGCCTGGGTGAAGCTCTCGAAGATCCGGCTTTGCGCTTGCGGAGATATGCCGATACCCGTATCGATGATCTCAAAACGCAGCATGGTCCTGCGATCGTCCTGTTGCAGGGTGCTAATCCTCAGTTCGACGCGGCCTTTGCTGGTGAACTTGATGGCATTGCCTACCAGGTTGATCAGGACTTGTTGCAGATGCAGGGGATCGCCTTGCAGCATGAAGCAGGTTTCTGGCGTAAAGCGCACGGACAGGCCGATTCCTTTATTCTCGACCTGGGACAGGAACATCTCCAGCGTATTGTTGACCAGTTTGTGCAGATCGAAATCCACTTTCTCTGAAGCCAGCTTGCCGCTTTCTATCTTGGAAAGGTCAAGGATGTTGTCGATCAGCTGCAGCAGGAGGTGCGCCGATTTCTTGAGCGTGGATACAAGATCCTTCTGCTCATCGTCCAGCCGGGTACTGATCAGGAGGTCGCTCGCACCGATTACGCCGTTGAGCGGGGTGCGCATTTCGTGGCTCATGTTGGACAGGAAGTCGCTCTTTGCCTTGCTGGCTCTTCTGGCTTCGTCCAAAGCATGATTCACTTGATTGCGCAGCTTGAGGATATAGGGTGGGATCAAAATTAAAGTGAGCATCAATCCCAAAGAAAGACGAGGGTGGGATATCCAGTAATCGTTTAGCAAAATGACAATAGCAAATCCGATGATGCTGCTTACATATGCCCCGATTAGCGACCATGTGCCGAAGCGGATTCCATTGCCAACAATAACCCACAGATAGATGCCAAAAAAGACAGGCCCGGTTTCATGCGAGATCAGCATCACATATGTTGTGGCGCCGAGATCGCAAATCATTGTTAAAAATATCCTGCGCTTCGATTCGTCCGGTTTAAACAAGATATAGGTGGCAAGCAAGAGCGAGAATGCCAGATAGCATTCCGCAAAGATAATTTGATGCTTGGAGATCATCTCCGGATTCCCCAGAGCGATCTCAATGAACAAGTAGGCAAGTATCAACGAGGTGAAGGTGATTCTCAGGACAACCTGTTCATGCTCGCCTTTTTTAAGACGCATCTGTTCAATGAAATGCAGGAACTTTCCTTTCATTGCCATACCTGCACTTTCTGCGAAGGTGCCGTATCTTCTAACTGCTGCTGGATGATGCTGACCTTGCTGAACTGCAGCATGAATGCATCGACACACTCCGGGTCGAAATGCGCGCCTTTGTTGGTATAGAGATATTCCAGCGCTTCCTGGTTGGTCCAGGCCTT
>JAJZUH010000038.1:0-3274 GCA_021847165.1 Pseudomonadota bacterium | reverse complement strand
CTAACTGCTGCTGGATGATGCTGACCTTGCTGAACTGCAGCATGAATGCATCGACACACTCCGGGTCGAAATGCGCGCCTTTGTTGGTATAGAGATATTCCAGCGCTTCCTGGTTGGTCCAGGCCTTCTTGTAGGGGCGTTCCGAGGTCAGCGCATCGTAGACGTCGGCCACGGCCACGATGCGTGCGTCCAGCGGGATGGCCTTGCCTTTGAGGCCGTTCGGATAGCCGCTGCCATCGTATTTCTCGTGATGCGAGAGTGCAATCTCGGCCCCCAGGCTGATGTATTTGGAATGGCTGTTCTTGAGGATGCCGTAACCGATCGACGAATGCGTTTTCATGATCGAGAATTCCTCGTGGTTCAGCTTGCCGGGCTTGAGCAGGATATTGTCCGGGATGCCGATCTTGCCGATATCGTGCATGGGGGCGGCCATCTCGATCAGGCTGCAGCGGTCCTCATCCAGTCCCATTCCCTCGGCGATCAGGCGCGAGAATTTTGCCATGCGCAACACATGGTTGCCGGTGTCGGAATCGCGATATTCGCCAGCCTTCGCCAGCCGGATAAGCGTCTCCTGCTCACGTTCCAGTATCCGTCGCGTTGCCTCGGTGACCGCTTTCTCCAGCTTTTCGGAACGGTGCAATACTTCCTTGTGATGCAGATGCAATGCGAGCAGGTTGCGGCAGCGTATCTGGCATTCGTAGTGGTTGAAAGGCTTGGACAGGAACTCCGAGACCCCCAGATCCAGTGCCTTGTGGCGAATCTCATTGTCGGTGGTTACTGTGATCATGATGATGGGTACATGCATCAGGTGAGGGAGGCGTCGTATCGCCTGCACGACTTCCAGGCCGGACATCTCTTCCATCAGGTGATCGACCAGGATCAGGTCGGGCTGGTTCAGCCGCAACCATTCGATGGCGCCCAACGGCGAGGCAAAGGCCTGGACAAATACATTCTGCTGCAGGCTGCGCACGATCCTGTCGAGGATGATGCGGCTGGTAAACTCGTCGTCGATGACCGCCACGGTCGGATGGAGAGTGCTGTTGTCGTTTTGACCGATGATTTCGAATGGCATGTGATCCTTCCTTTTTAAGCGGATACCTGAGGCGCTTTGCCCCGTCTTTGCGCGGGGTTCCGGGTGAGATGCTGCCTGGAGGCCAGGGTTTGCCGGATCGAAGCGGCATTAGTAGAGCCTTCCAGGCGTCCTGCGTCAACTGTCCGAATGGCAGAGGGCCGTCCTGCAGGTTGGCGGCATGGGGACGCAGAACTTTAAGACCTGCCATTCTAAGCAAGGATTTGAGATAATTCACGCGTATTTCCTACATGGCATTCGTCCCGGTATTCAAACATGAGTGAATTTCAGCTGAGCCTGTTGGCCATCGGACTGGTCGTGGTGGTTGGAGTCTATCTATACGGCTTCTGGCAGCAATGGCGTTTCCGGCGCAGTCTGGGCGATGCATTCAGGCAGTCTTCCAGCGATCCAGCCATTCAGGCAGTCCCCGCCGCGGCCCAGCCTGCAGCGGCGGGCGATCCGCTGGAAGAGCCGCTCTCGAGCGGATCGATCAGTCCGCCAGCAGGCGATGTGTGCGGCCTGCTCAACGATGCCACCGATTACGTCGTTACCATGTTGCTGAAAACCCCGATTACGCCGGCGGTACTGGAGACGCTATGGCAGCGCCGTTTCGATTTCGGCAAGACCGTCCTGGCCTGCGGCTTGAACAATCACAGCGGGCTGTGGGAACGATTGATCCCGGAAAGCGAACAGACATACCGCGCCTTCAGGATAGGCCTGCAACTGGTGGACAGGACAGGGTCGGTCAGCGAGATGAGACTGACCGGATTCCGCGACCTGCTCGGCGATATCGCCGGCCAGCTGCAGGTGGAAGTCAAGCTGCCTCCGGTCGAAGAGGCGATCAAGCGTGCCCAGGAACTGGATCGCTTCTGTGCCGACGTGGATCAGATGATAGGCATCAACCTGCTGGCCGGCGGAGACAGGAAACTGTTCGGGACCGAAGTGTCCAATGCGGCGGGACGCCTCGGCATGGACCTGCAATCCGATGGCGCCTTCCACCTGCTGGAGGAAAACGGCGAGACCCTGTTCAGCCTGGGAGCTTCCGACGGCTCGCCATTCCAGCACCACACGCTCAATCAGTCGCGTGTCGACAGCCTGACCTTGCTGCTGGATATCCCCCGTGTGGATGACCCTGTCCGTCGTTTCGAGCAGATGGTGGCGCTGGCGCAGGAGCTGGCCAAAACGTTGCGCGCATCCATGGTGGACGACCAGCGCGTGGCCTTGAGCGAGGGAGCCATTGCCCAGATACGCGCACAGGTGGCGGCCACGGAAGCGCTCATGCTGGCCGGGCATATCACACCGGGGAGTGCGCAAGCACTCAGGTTGTTCTCCTGATGATCGATCAAGATGTAACACGTCGCGCAGCCTCGTTGCGCAAACAGATCGCGGAATACGACTATTGGTATTACGTGAAGGATATGCCTCGTATTCCCGATGCGGAATACGACAAGCTCTTTCGCGAACTGCAAGCGCTCGAAGCACAGCATCCGGAGCTGCTTGCATCCGATTCTCCAACCCAGCGCGTCGGCGGCAAGCCGCTGGAGATGTTCCAGCCGGTCCGCCATGCCATACCGATGTTGTCTATCCGCACCGAAACAGACATCAGCGACCAGGGGGCGATTGCATTCGATGCGCGAGTGCGACGCGAGCTGGGATTGAGCGAAAACGACCCGCCAATTGAATACGTTTGCGAGCTGAAATTCGACGGCTTGGCGATCAACCTGCGCTACGAGCAGGGCAGGCTGGTGCAGGCCGCCACGCGTGGCGATGGCGAGACCGGCGAGGACGTGACGCAGAATGTGCGCACCATCCACCAGATTCCGCTATCGCTGGAAAGTGCGTGCCCTGGTGTTCTGGAAGTACGCGGCGAGGTCTACATGGCCCGCCCTGACTTCGAACGCTACAACGAACGTCAGCGCCAGCAGGGGCTGCCTACGCTGGTCAATCCGCGCAACGGTGCGGCGGGCAGCATCCGTCAGCTGGATCCGGCACTGGCCGCGCGGCGTCCGCTGAGGTTTTTTGCTTACGGACTCGGCGAGGTGCAAGGCTGGGATGGGCGTGAGAAGCATAAGAAAATACTCGACCAACTGGAGGCATGGGGATTCCCGGTAAACCATGAATGCAGGGTCGTGCAAGGTGCGCAAGGGCTGGTGGAGTTCCATCGCCGTATCGAAGCCATGCGCGACAGCCTGCCGTTCGACATCG
>JAJZUH010000037.1 GCA_021847165.1 Pseudomonadota bacterium | reverse complement strand
GTCATGCTGCGGAAGAATTCGATGTGCGCTGCCAGGAAAAAGATGGCGACAAACAATCCGAAATGGAACACATAACCGCCGATATAGGTCACTGAATCGCGTTTCAGCATCCCCGGTGCGGGCATCGAACGAGTGAACATGGTGCGCCAACCGCTGCCGGGCGTGCCGCTTCTGGCTCTGGCCAGATCGGCTTTTCGTCCCAGACTGAAGATTTCGAACAGGCGCAGCACGACCCCCAGCACAAATATCGACAATGCCCAGTTCAACGCGCTGCCACGTGCGAAAGTCAGGAGTTCAAGATGGTTCATTTGTCCTCCCTGACCAGGTCCTGCACGGTCACTCGTTCATGTGCGGCTTTCGCAGCAGACTTGGTCGAGCGGTTGTACCAGGTAATCGCCACCCCCGCGACGGCGCCGGCCGCGGCGGCTTCGCCCAGCATGGCGGTCGAGGCAGATATCGGCATGGACAAGGCCTTGTATAAAGGGCCGGCATCCCAGAATTTGGGTTCCGAACAGCCAATGCAGCCGTGGCCAGATTCGATCGGGAAACTGGTCCCGTCGTTCCATTTGGTGGTCGCGCACGAGTTGTAGGTTACCGGGCCTTTGCAGCCCAGCTTGAACAGGCACCAGCCCTGCCGCGCCGCTTCATCGTCGAAAGTCTCCGCGAACTTGCCCTGGTCATAGAACGGACGGCGATAACAGCGGTCATGGATCGTTTCGCCATAGAAAGATTTTGGCCGTCCCAGATCATCCAGTTCGGGAAGGCCGCCAAAGGTCAGGAAGTTCGCGAGTACCCCGGTCATCACCACCGGGATGGGCGGACAGCCCGGCACATTCACGATGGGCTTGTCCTTGACGATCTCGCTTACCGGAACGGCTCCCGTCGGGTTGGGATTGGCCATGGGGATGCCGCCATAGGTCGCGCAGGTGCCCACCGCAACGATCGCTGCGGCGCCTTTGGCCGTCTCGACCAGCATGTCGTGGTTGCTGATGCCGGCGATGGTGGAGAATCCGGGATTGCCCATCGGAACGGAACCATCGACGATCAGCAGATATTTGCCTTCGTTGTCTTTCATCGCCTGCGCGCGGGCGTGCTCTGCCGCTTCTCCGGAAACCGCTTGCAGCGTATGGTGGTAGTCCAGCGAGATGAGGTCGAAGATCAGGTTTTCCAGCGTCGGCGAATGCGAGCGCGTAATGGATTCGGTGCAGCCGGTGCATTCCTGAAACGAAAGCCAGATCACCGATTGTCGTCGCGCCTTGCTGATGGCATCGGCCATCACGCCCGCCATCGCGGGAGGTAACGCCAACAGGGCGGCCAGAGAAGTGCAGAACTGGAGGAATTCGCGGCGGGTGACCCCGCGCTGCGCCAAGCCCTCGCCGACGGTTCCGGGCAGGTAACCCGGCTGTTGCTGTGCTCGCTTCATGCTGACTCCTTGTGGTCGTTGAACCAGGGAACGCCGGCGAATTCTGCGCGCACGCATCAGCCGCGTCAACTCATCGCATGTTGCATGACAGCTACATGTCGCCGGAGAAGCGTGTGACGATTCCCGCAGCAATCTCGCATATATGCGGCAGTGCCGCCGCCACCGCCGGTGTCAGCGTCTCGCCCCAATCCACCTGAGCCGGCTGTATGGCGACCAGTGCGCGCCTGCTCGGCCAATGCCCGGTGAGGAGCGAAACCGACCTGAGGTCGAGCAATCCGACTTCATGCACGCTGCTCTTGCGATTTTCGCCGAGGAAACGATCCATTTCCTCGCCTTCGAAGCTGCGCACCGTCCCCGGCCTGGCACCGAGTTCGGCCGCATCGATCACCAGCAGGGCATCGCATTCGCTGATCGGCACCGCCAGCGTGAACGACAAGGTGCCGCCGTCGAGGAATTCCATGTCTTCGCGCTCGCCATATCGGGCAGCCAGTTCCTCCATCGCAACAATCCCCACCCCCTCGTCGGCAAGCAAGGTGTTGCCGATACCCAGTATGAGTATCTTCATGCCAGCCTCGCCTCCCCCGAGACCCGGGGAAGATGGTCGTGATTATCGCGGTATCGTGACATCGGGGAAGTAGGCATCGAGATTCGTCTCGCCCTGCATCGCAGCGGCCAGGCCGTCGAGCGCGAGATCGATTTCGCCGGCCCGCTGCGGGGTGAGTTTTTCGCGTGCATGTCCCAGGACGGCGTACACCCATTCGCCGGGGGGCACCTCCCCCAGCAACAGGGTATTGAGCCGCTCGCGTCGACCGCGCCCTTCGCACCAGGCGAATGCGCCATCGATTTCGACAACTTGCATGGGTATGCCAAGACACATGGATGCAATCCTACCAGTAAAACCCGATCTGGATTCAACGGCAATGATGCATTCAATGGCGCTGACGCACGGCTTCGAACAGGCATACCGCCGCCGCCGCCGCCGCGTTCAATGACTCGACCTTGCCCGGCATGGGAATGATGAAATGCTGATGTGCCGCCTCCAGCAGGGTGGCCGACAGACCGGCTCCCTCGTTGCCGATGGCAAACGCCAGTTTTCCGCGCAGATTGCAGTCATACAGGGATTTTCCCGCCTGCAGCGAGGCGGCCAGTATCTTGCCGGCGAACTCCGCCGCGACCTTGTGCAAATCCGCCGATTGCACGATATCCAGCACGAAGTGCCCGCCCATCCCTGCCCGCAGCACCCTGGGCGACCACGCATCGGCACAGCCAGACGACAGGAAAACCGCATCGCAACCGGCCGCTGCCGCCGATCGCAGGATGGAACCCAGGTTGCCCGGATCCTGGATATCTTCCAGCATCAAGGCAAGCTGGCTATGCGCAACCTGGATCCCGGCAGAGGGAATATCGATCAATGCAAGCAGGCCATTGGGGGTTTTGAGTTCGGAAAGCTGCGCGAACAGCGCGTCGTCGAATTGCGTCTGCGGCACATCGGCGCAGGCGCCGAGCAAGGCGACGATCTCGGCTTCCTGCAGCGCCTGCTCGTTCAGCAGCAGGTGCCGCGGACGCTGGCCGGAATCGAGGAAGGCACGCAGCAGGTGGGGGCCGTCGAGCAGGGTCTGTCCAGCCGCGTGCCGCTCGCGGCCGGACGAGGACAGTTTATGCAGCGACTTGTAGAACGGATTGTCGCGCGAAGAGATGCGCTTGATCGCGGACATCAGGCGGCGTTGGCTTCCGGTGCGGACGCTGCCGCTTCAGCATCGGTCGCGGCAGGCCCGGCTGGCGCCGGCTCATCGGCGATGCCGGCTTCCAGCAACGAGCCCATTTCTTCCAGCGCAGGCAGTTCCTGCAGGGAGCGCAGGTTCAGGTCGTCCATGAACTGCGGCGTGGTGGCATACAACGCCGGCTTGCCCGGTGTGTCGCGGGTGCCGATGCTCTCGATCCAGCCGCGGCCTTCCAGTGTCTTCAACACCTGCGAGGACACGGCGACGCCGCGTATCTCCTCGATGTCGCCGCGAGTGACCGGCTGGCGATAGGCGATGATGGCCAGCGTTTCCAGCACGGCACGGGAATAGCGCGGAGGCTTCTGCGGGTCGAGCCTGTCCAGGTATTGCTGCATCTCGGGACGCGCGCGGAAACGCCAGCCGCTCGCGACACGACTCAATTCGATGCCGCTGTCGGCGTATTTCTGCGCCAAATGCTGCAGCAATTCCTCGACCATCCTGCTTTCCAGCGGAGCCTCGCTCAGGCGCTTCAGTTCGGCGATGGACAAAGGCTCCTGCGTGGTCAGCAAGGCCGCTTCAAAGATACGTGTCAGCAGCGCGATATCGACCGCATGCTCCGCTTCCACGACAGCGGTATGTTCTTCACTCGGCAGTAATGGCTCGACTGGTTCTGACATAGATATTCCCCAAGCTTTCGGTTTGCGTGATCTCGACCAGGTTCTCTTTGGCAAGTTCGAGGATGGCGATAAACGTGACGACCAGCACCGGAATGCCGGCATCCAGTTCGAACAGGCTTTCAAACGACACGAAATCGGTATTGCGCAATTGCCGCAGCACCTTGGTCATCTGCTCCCGTACCGACAATTCTTCGCGCCGCACGCGGTGATGCGCGTTCACCTTGGCGCGCGTAAGCAGTGCCAGCCATGCGTTGCGCAGGTCTTCCACGCTGACCTGGGGCAGCCGCTCGATTACGGTGCGCTCGATCAGCACTTGTACCAGCTCGAAATCGCGCCCGGCTTGCGGCAGCTCGTTCAGCTTCTGCGCGGCCAGCTTCATCTGTTCGTATTCGAGCAGGCGGCGCATCAGTTCGGCACGCGGGTCTTCCACAGCCTCCTCTTCGTTCGCCTTGGGAGGCCGCGGCAGCAGCATGCGCGACTTGATCTCGATCAGCACCGCGGCCATCAGCAGATATTCGGCGGCCAGTTCCAGGCGATGGCGCTGCATCGCCTCGATATAGGCCATGTATTGCTTGGTCAGCGCCGCCATCGGGATATCCAGCACATCGAGGTTGTGCTTGCGGATCAGATACAGCAGCAGGTCGAGCGGTCCCTGGAAAGACTCGAGCACCACCTCCAGCGCATCCGGCGGGATGTACAGGTCCAGCGGCATCTCGGTGATCGGTTCGCCGTGGATATGCGCCACCGGATTGGCCGCTTGCTGCAGGGGTTGTGCCTCTGTCTCGCTCATGTTCAGTTGTAACCGAGTCCCATCGCCTCGCGCACGTCGCGCATGGTTTCGTTGGCGAGCTTGCGCGCTTTCTCGCAGCCGTCGGCGATGATGTTGCGCACCAGGCTGGGATCGTCCAGGTAGAGCTGTGCGCGTTCGCGCATCGGCTTCTGTTCTTCCAGCACGCCAGCGATGACGGGCTGTTTGCATTCGATGCAGCCGATGCCGGCGCTCTTGCATCCCTGCTGCACCCACTGCTTGATGGCATCGCTGGAATAGACCTTGTGCAGTTGCCACACCGGACATTTTTCCGGATCGCCCGCATCGGTGCGGCGGATGCGCGCCGGATCGGTCGGCATGGTGCGGATCTTCTTGCTCACCTCGGCTTCGTCTTCACGCAGGCTGATGGTGTTGTTGTACGATTTGGACATCTTCTGGCCGTCCAGGCCGGGCATGCGCGAAGCAGCGGTCAGCATGGCCTGCGGTTCGGAAAGTATCATCTTGCCGCCGCCTTCGAGGTATCCGAACAGACGCTCGCGATCGCCCAGGCTCAGGTTCTGCTGTTCGTCCAGCAGGGATTTGGCGGACTCCAGGGCCTCGTCATCGCCCTGCTCCTGGAACCGCGTGCGCAATTCGGCGTACAGCCTGGCTTTTTTGCCGCCCAGCTTTTTCACCGCCGCTTCGGCCTTCTCCTCGAATCCGGGTTCGCGCCCGTACATGTGGTTGAAGCGGCGCGCCAATTCGCGCGTGAACTCGATATGCGGAATCTGGTCCTCGCCCACCGGCACTTTGGTGGCACGATAGATCAGGATGTCCGCGCTCATCAGCAAGGGATAGCCGAGGAATCCGTAAGTGGTCAGGTCCTTGGAAGTCAGCTTCTCCTGCTGGTCCTTGTAGGTCGGCACCCGTTCCAGCCATCCCAGCGGGGTGATCATCGACAGCAGCAGGTTCAGTTCCGCATGTTCCGGCACGCGCGACTGGATGAACAAGGTGGCTTGAGCCGGATCGACGCCGGCCGCGAGCCAGTCGATGACCATGTCCCACACGCTCTGTTCGATGACCTGGGGCGAGTCATAGTGCGTGGTCAGTGCGTGCCAGTCTGCCACGAAGAACAGGCACTCGTACTGGTGCTGCATCTCCACCCAGTTCTTCAATACACCGTGGTAATGCCCCAGGTGCAGACTGCCCGTGGGGCGCATTCCGGATAACACGCGATCAGCAAACATAGTTCTACTTGACGATAAACATTAAAAAATCGTTTCAATCACCCGGATCACACCGCTCACCAGCGGCGTCAGTATCCAGCCCAGTATCGGCTGCCCGCCGACGGGCACCACCGCCAGCAGGATCAGGATGACCATGCCGTACGGTTCCACTTTCGATAGTTTGTAAGCCTGCCGGTGCGGCAGCAGGCTGATCGCAATGCGGCCACCGTCCAGTGGAGGCAATGGCAACAGATTCAGCACCAGCAGGACGGCGTTGATTGTAACCCCGATCTGCGACATGCCTATCAGCGGTTCGGCAAAATAATTGCCGGGGAACATCAATGCCAGCTTGATCATCAAGCCCCATATCAGGGCCATGGCCAGATTGGATGCCGGTCCTGCCAGGGCCACCCAGAACATGTCCTGCTTGGGCCGCCGCAGTGCGGCGAAATTCACCGGCACCGGCTTGGCCCAGCCGAACAGGATGCCGCCCACGAACAACGTCAGCAGCGGCAACAGGATGGTGCCTATGGGATCGATATGATGCATCGGATTCAACGATATCCGCCCCTGCTGGTATGCCGTCAGATCGCCAAAATGGCGTGCCGCATAGCCGTGCGCGGCTTCGTGCAAGGTGATGGCGAACAGCACCGGGATGGCGGCAAGCGCGATGGTTTGTATCAGTGCATCAAGATTCATTTATTCCTCTATTCCCAGATGTGCGACTTCTCCCTTGCCCCGGCGCAGCAATACCGGCACGGCCTCGGTCAGATCGATCACTGTGGTCGATTCGGTTCCCACCGGGCCGCCCGCAATGATCAGTTCTACAAGACGTTCCAGGTGTGCGCGTATCTCGTCCACGTCCGTCATGGGCTGCTCGCCATCGGGCAAGATCAGCGTGGAACTCAGCAGCGGCTCGCCCAGTTCTTCCAGCAAGGCCAGCGCGACCGGATGGTCGGGTATGCGCAACCCTATGGTGCTTCGCTTGGGATGCTGCAAGCGGCGCGGCACTTCCCTGGTCGCTTCCAGAATGAAAGTATAGCTGCCCGGCGTATTGTTCTTGAGCAGCCTGAACCGGGCATTGTCCACGCGCGCATATCTGGACAGTTCGGACAGGTCGCGGCACATCAGGGTCATCAGGTGCTTCTCGTCCAGACCGCGTATCTGCCGGATACGCGTCACTGCATCCTTGTCGTCCAGATGGCAGCCGAGAGCATAACCGGAATCGGTGGGATAGACGATCACGGCGCCGTTGCGCAGCATCTCTGCAGCCTGCTTGATCAGGCGCGGCTGCGGATTGTCGGGATGGACGGAAAAGAACTGCGCCATCGTTCAGGCTGCCGCCGCTTCCCACGAAGTCCACACCGGACGGCAGTCCAGCGGAAAATCGGGCAACCGCCCCAGATCGCGGTAGCTCTCTCCGGGCCCATGGAAGTCGGAGCCGCAGGAGCACAGCAGCCCGAATTCCTGGGCATAGCGAGCGAACTCGGCATACTGAGGCGGCGTATGGCTGCCGCTCACCACCTCGATGCCCTGCCCGCCGAGTTCGACGAACTCTTTCAGCAATTCGAGCAAAGTCGTCCTGCCCATCGGCTTGCGACCGGAAGTGTAACGTCCCGGATGGGCCAGTACGGCGATGCCGCCGCTCCCGCGTATCCATGAGATCGCATCCCGCAGATCCGCCCACTGATGCGGTACATAGCCGGGCTTGCCGTTTACCAGGTAACGATTGAACACGCTGCGCACGTCTTTGCAGTGCCCGATCTCGACCAGATAGCGTGCGAAATGGGTACGCCCGATGATGTCCGGATTCGCGGCATAACGGTAGGCACCTTCCAGCACGCCACCGATGCCGCTGCGCGCCAGGGATTCGGCCATCAGTTCGGCTCGGTGCCTGCGCCCGCTGCGGATGCCGCGCAGACCTTCGACCAGCGCGGGATACTCGGGATCGATATGCAGGCCGACGATATGCAGGGTGTGCTTGCGCCAGGTCACCGATATCTCGACCCCGTTGATGAAGGCGATACCGTGGCTGGCGGCTGCCTTGGCCGCTTCCTCCAGCCCGGCCACATCGTCGTGATCGGTCAACGCCAGCACCTTCACCTCGCGGCCGGCAGCGCGTGCCACCAGCTCGGTCGGCGTGAGCGTACCGTCGGAGACGTTGGAATGGCAATGAAGGTCGTAGTCCAGCATCAAAGGTCGCCGCCACCCTTCTTCATCGCCTTGCCCTCTTCGGCGCGTTTGCGGCGCACTTCTTTCGGATCGGCGATCAGCGGGCGATAGATTTCGATACGGTCTTTCTCGCGCAATACGGTGTCGGACTTGCTCAATTTGCCGAAGATGCCGAACTTGCCCTTTTCCAGGTCGATCTCGGGATACTTGTCGAGCAAGCCGGAAAGCCTGATCGCATCGGCGATGGTCGTCGACCGCGGCACCTCCAGCCTGAGCAGCGTCTGCTCTGCGGGAAGCGCATAAACCACTTCGATACTGATCTTTTCGTCACTCATTTGTTCGCATACACCTTGTCTGCGCGATGGATGAAGGCATCCACGAAACTGTTCGCGATATGGTGGAACACCGGGCCCACCAGCTTTTCCAGCAATTTGCTGGAAAACTCATATTGCAGGCAAAACTCTATTTTACAGGCTTCGTCGCTCAGGGGGATGAATCGCCAGCTGCCGTCCAGATGCCTGAATGGGCCATCCAGCAGCGTCATGTCGATCTGGTGCGGCGGATTGCGCTTGTTCTCGGTGCTGAAATGCTGCTTGATGTGGTGGTAATCGATATGCAGCGTGGCGTGCATGGTCGTACCCTGCATGTCCTGAATACTTGCCCCTCCGCACCAGGGCATGAACTGGGGATATTCCTCCACCCTGTCCACCAGATTGAACATCTGCTCCGCCGTATGCGGAACCAACACCGTTTTCTCAACCAGAGCCATTGCTTTACCAAGCTGCAAAATCAAAGGCTGGTAGAATATCGCAACACCAGGCAAAACACATCGTCCAATGAGCATTATCCAGAATAAAAAAGCCTTCCACGACTACTTCATCGAAGAAAAACACGAAGCCGGACTCATGCTGGAAGGATGGGAGGTCAAAGCCATCCGCGCGGGACGGGTACAGCTCAAGGAAGCCTATGTCCTCGCCAAGGATGGTGCACTGTACCTGTTCGGTTCCCATATCAGTCCGCTGCAGAACGCCTCCACCCATATCCACCCCGATCCCGTCCGCACCCGCAAATTGCTGTTGCACAAGCACGAGATCGACAAGCTCATCGGCAAGGTGCAGCGTGCCGGCTACACCATCATGCCGCTGGACATGCACTACAAGGGGGGCCGCGTCAAACTCGAGATCGGCCTGGCGAAAGGGAAAAAGGAGCACGACAAACGTGCGACCGAAAAAGAACGCGAGTCCAAGCGCGAAGCAGCCCAGGCGATGAAGAAAGAACGTCGCTAAATCTCCCGGTATGGAGCCCAGCCCGCCCTGCCGCCAAAACGTTCCGCTCACCTGTGGCGTATCGCCCGCGCCGATCTTAAAAAAATATTAAATTGCCGCTGGCCGGATATTGAATTAGGGTTCCGCATCAGCGCCTGCCGCTATCCGCGCGAACAGGAGATTCCCCAATGTCCCCATGGCAACTGCAAAACAGAACTCGCCTGCGGCAGTGGTGCATCGGCTTCATCCTGGCCGCCGCAACCGTCGCTGTCGCTTCTGCCGCTCCCTTTGAACTTCCGCCCATCGTCCAGCCGGCCAGCAATGAACACCATCCGGGCAAGATGATCTGGGCCGACCTGGTCACGCCCGACCTGGCTGCCGCCAAGCGTTTCTATGGCGGACTGTTCGGTTGGACCTTTCAGGATATTCATGGCCGGAATACCGACTATGCGATCGCCCGGCTCGACGGCATCCCTGTCGGAGGATTGGTGCAACGCGCGTTCCGGCCCGGCCAGCACCGACGCCCGGCGTGGCTGACATTCATCGCCGTGAAGGACATCGTGGAAGCCGAGCGGACCGCCCTGGCCCATGGCGGCAAGGAAATCTCGCAACCGCACATGTACGCCCAGCGCGGCACACAGGCGGTGTTTGCCGATCCCCAAGGCGCGGTATTCGGGATGCTCCAGTCGAGCAACGGAGACCCCGAGGACGTACAGGCACTGCCCGGCGAATGGATATGGAGTTCGCTGGTGACCAGCGATCCCCGAAAGGCTGCCGCTTTCTATCAGGCGATTTTCGGCTACGAGATCTTTGACTTTCCCAGCGATGACGGACTTGAGCACATTTTCCTGGCGAGCGAAAACTATGCCCGCGCCAGCTCGAACGCCATTCCGGCAGGAACCGGCAAACTCCCTCCGCACTGGCTGAACTTCATCCGGGTATCGAACGCCGCCGAGGCCGCCGCCAATGTGAAGAAGCTCGGCGGACAGGTACTGGTTGCTCCGCATCCTGACCGGCACGGCGGCATGGTCGCAGTCGTCGCCGACCCCGCGGGTGCGGCCTTCGGCCTGCTCGAATGGACAGGCACCGACAGCGACGTGGGGGCGAAATGAACCGCCTCCTGCCGCGTCGTTCTGCCCGCCGGCTGATCCTTGTCCTGCTGCTGGCGTTCGGTGGCTGCACGGGTATGGGGGGCGGCTATTACGATGACGCAGATGGGTTCGAGAACATGGGCGCCATCGACTATCCCATGGGTTTTTATGAGCCCTACGGCTTCGGCAACTTTTATGGTCCTTATGGCTACTATGGCGGATGGCTACCCGGCTACCGGGTAGGGCCTCCGCCTCCAGGCGGGTACAGCCCTCCGGGGCATGCCGTTCCATCCGTTCCGACCAGGCCGTTTGAACACTTTGCTCCCGCAGGACGCCGCATCCCTTCCATTCCGATGCGCTCGCGTGGCGGACACTGGGGCGGTCGAGGGCGCTAGTGATTGCAGCAGGAACGGTGAGCCGTCGCCATGACACAAAAAAGCCCCAACCGGCCATGAATGATTCATGCGTTGGGGCTTGATGGTGCGTCTGATCGGATGAAGGCGTTGTGCGGCTTGCTTCAGGCGTCTGATCGCCGCCTGATCAATAAGTGTATTTAAGTGTCAGGTAATACGCTCTCGGATCGCTCGGATAGTAGTAATAGCTTGTTACGAACGAGCCGTTGGGCATGCTCACGCTCCCATGCCCTCCCGTCGTTGCATAGTTGCTACCCGCAAGGTTCTTGATGGTAAAGCGCGCCTCCCATGGGCCGGACTGATAACTTGAATACACATCGGCAACTGTAGCGGAGGGTATTTTGTGCAGAGTATTGGTCAGATCCCCGTCGTAATACTGGCTGCCGATATAGGTCATCACCCCGCCGACTCCCCAATGCGTATCCAGCGTGTAATTGGCTCGCGCATTGAAGGTAGTGTCTGGCACCAGGCTGATGGTATTGCCGTTGTATGCTCCGCCGGCATAGCGGGATTTTTGCAGTTTCCCGCCCAGGGAGACAATCAGATTCTGGGTGAGGCTGGTAGTCGAATCGAACACGACCCCTTTGCGGCGAATGACGTTGGGATCATTCGCATTGGCCCCCGTGTTCGGGTCGTACCGGATCTCATGTTGCGTATCCGACTGGAAGAGCGAGGCCGTCAGCCGGGTTTGCCAGAAACTCCAATCACCGCCGGCCTCATAGGTTTGAGATACCTGCGGCTGCAGGATGCCGTTGAATACCCGGTTGAAGGTTACCGGATCCCATCCCCAGAATTCGTCGATATTGGGAAAGCGGAATGACTGGTTCCATTTGACGAATATCTTTTGTCCATTGAGGTAATTGAAATTGACAGCCAGGTCCGCCGCATTCGCAGAGTAAGTCTTGCTTGCATTGACCGCGGGAGAATAGGCATTTGCATCATACGCAGTGGCCGCCTGGGTCTGGCGTCTGGCTCCCCCGCTCACTTCGACCGACGAAGACAGCGGGAACCGTTCGATCACATAGGGAGAGCGGCTGAGCAAAGTCGCGTTCCCGCTGTCGTTCATGCGGCTTGCCCCATAAAGAATCAGGTTCTGTTGCGCCAGGGCGCTGTATTGGTCGCCTGAACTCTCATTGGACTTGTTGAAGTCATATCCGGCAACCGTGGTGCCCCATTTTCCCCAATCCGCTTTGACACGCGGGGTCAGATTCCAGGACCAGCTTTGCAAGCTGTTGTTGCTGGGGCTTGCAAAACCTGCATTGAAAGCTGCCTGGCTGGAGTAATAAGGCTGATAGAAGTTCGAGGTCCGGGTGCCGTACATCGCCTCCCCTTCGAAGGTCAGCCTATCGTTCAGGCGTTGTACGTCCCCCAGCCAGACACGGCTGTTATCCACCTTGTTGGCCGACCCCACGTTGTTGAACTTGACCTGCTGCGGATTGCCCTGCCCGACTTCACCCAGCACGCCGCCGGGAGCCTGGGCATTCGAATGGCTTGCATTCACGCCCAGATAGATCTGATCCGGACCATCCAGGAATTCGGTCAGCTTGCCGCCAAATGAATACAGGTCGGCAGCCGAGTTCTCCCTCCAGCCATCGGTGTTCGCCGCATTGGCATTCAACTTCAGGGTCGTGCTCCCGGAGCCCAGGTTCAGGTCGGCGTTGGTCATGACCGTGCCAAAACTGCCCGCCTTGACCGTCACATCATTGACTTTCGCACCGTTGTTCCTGGTGATGATGTTGATCACACCGCCTACCGCGCCATTGCCGTACTGTACGCTCGCCCCTCCCCGCAGGATTTCGATGCGCTGTATGGAACCCAGCGGGATCGATTCCCATGAGACGGCCGATGAATCGATCGGATTCAATCTTTGCCCATCGAGGAGGATCAGCGTCGTGCTATTTGCCGTCGCTCCATAGCCGCCCATATCGACCGAAGCGCCGAGCCCAAGCTGCCCCAGGCTGGTACCGTTTACCACCAGCCCGCCCAGCTGGGATAGAACCTCAGGGATATTATTCGAACTGGAGTTCTCGATCTCCTCGCGCGTAATGACCCTGACGTTGGCAGGCACGTGATTCGAGCTTTCCTCAAAGCGCGAAGCAGAGACCAGTATTTCCGGCAGCGCTGCTCCGTCGGGTGTTGCATCGGTTGCCGCATGGACAACACCGGGCACCGCACACAACAGTGCGGTAAAGATTCCATTTCTGATTTGCATGAGATATTTCCTGAATAATTCCAAGCGTCCCCGTTGGAATGTGAAAACACAGGAAATGCAGCGGCGGGAACCGCCAAAGGAAACTGAAAACGGCGACTAGCCATCCATCAGGATCGTTCATGCCACCCACCCGCGGCATTTCCTGAACCGTGACCAAAGCCGGTATCCGGGCTCGCAAGTCTTGATCTGTCGCCTTCCCATGATCGCTCACAGTGGCGCATTGACAGATCCGCACTCGCTGACCGTTGCGGGGGCAGCACAGGCATTGGATATCTCCGCACCTGTTTCCCGTTTAACTGCGTGTTTGAAAAATCTCGCAGCACTTCAAGTCGGCCGGGATTATAACTGAAACATGTCTGCCGACATGGGCCTGAATAAGTACAGCCGGGAGATATTTACTCCATACTACTAATGCGGATTAGTGCATTCTTCAGAAGATATAGATAACTACCTATATCTTATGGCCTATATGGCATTGTCGGCATTACTGCTAAATTAGTGGGAAGCTTCTTGTTTCCAACAAATGCGAATCTGTCAGGAGCAAGCATGTTGGCAGAAAATTTCCAGATACGGCTTCAAAAATGTTTGGGTTGGCAAGCCGTTTTGCATACCGCTGTTTGATCGTGCAAATGCCCACGTTCGATACACTTTCTTCTCGCAGTGTTGACAACTTCAAGTTGTGCCGAATCCATTCAATTACAACAATATCTCCGCACCAGTTCACCCTGTATCTGATTGAACAAGAGCTGCATCGTTTCCAAACAAAGGGAAATCGATGAAAGCC
>JAJZUH010000036.1 GCA_021847165.1 Pseudomonadota bacterium | reverse complement strand
GCCACCTGTGCACCATGCACTTCGCGGTGGATGCGCCACGGACCAAGCAAGGAGAAGTGCCAATGGTGCGAAAGACTGTGATTCTCGATGGCATGGCCGCGGCGCACGATCTCGCGGCACAGTTCGGGGTGTTGCAGGGCGAGCTTGCCGATGCAGAAAAAAGTTGCTTTAGCTTGATGCCGATCCAGGATGTCGAGGACAAGCGGAGTGACCTCCGGATCCGGTCCGTCGTCGATGGTGATTGCGACCTCTCCCCGCTCTGCAGCCGATGGCGGCAAGCAGGTGATGTTGGGGCCCAGCAAGGAACTGCGCGGGATCAGGCCGGTCACGGTAAGGAACATATGGTCGAGGAAAATAATGGCCAGAACCCATTTCCACCATGCAGGTTGCAGCAATATGACAAAGAGCCCGCCAGCAAAAATAAATATCGAGATACGGATGGCTAGAGCAGGTTTCCAGTTACGGCAGGGAAAAAACATCATGGCATTCTGTTTTGGATTTTGGTGGGCATTATACAATGCTGATTTCATATAAATACTTGTCGAAGGGTGCCGTTGTGCTACTGCGTAAAACAATCATCGCTGTCTGTGCCATAACTCTGGTTGCCTGCGCCGCACCGCCACGGAAACCATCGACTGTACTGCGCGGCGATTACTCATATACCAAAGAGTACATCTCCTGGCTGATCAAGCAGCAGATGGATGATGCAGATGTGACAGGATTAAGCATCGCCCTGGTGGACGACCAGGATGTTGTATGGCAGCAGGGCTTCGGCTATGCGGACAAGCAGGCCGACATCCGGGCCACGCCGGACACGGTGTATCACCTGGGTTCGATCGCAAAGGTGTTTACCGCGACAGCGGCAATGCGGCTTGCCGAACAGGGCAAGCTGGACATAGACCGGCCGCTGCAGGAATACCTGCCCGAGTTTTCGATCAGGAGTCGCTTTGGCAATACCGCAGGAATTACGCCGCGCAACATCATGACGCACCATTCCGGATTGCCGTGCAACTGGCTGCATGGCATGAGCGAGCGGCATCCCCGCCCATTTACCGAGGTGGTGACCGCAGTACAAAACGAGTACGTGGCCTATCCGCCCGACTATGTATTTGCGTACTCGAATCTGGGGGTGACACTGCTTGGTGCCGCGATCGGCAGGGTAAGCGGGCAGGATTACGCCACCTATATGGATACGCAACTGTTGCGGCCGCTCGAAATGACCCACTCCGAGTTTGCTCCTCGCATCCCTGGCAAGAGCTACGACAAAGGCAGGGAAGTTGAAGCCATACCGCTGCGCGATCTGCCTTCCGGCGGGCTGAATTCGAGCGCGAGCGACATCGCGCATTTCATGCAGATGATATTCGCGGATGGAAGTTACCACGGCCACCGGATTGTCAGTCCAGCGTCATTGCACGAAATGTTCAGGGTGCAGAACGCGGAAGTACCATTGGATTTCGACTTCAAGATGGGGCTTGGATGGATGCTCAGCGGCGTGGACGTTCCACGTGCCGGCCTGGTGGCCAGTCATGGCGGCACCACGCTTAACTACCATACGCTGATGGTGGTGCTGCCGGAAAGCAAGCTTGGGGTGGTGGTACTGTCCAACTCGACCACGGCACAGGGCATTGTCGGCAAGATCGCCACCGAGACGCTACAACTGGCGCTGGAAGCCAAACGTGGGGTATCCCCGCCGGTGGCGGTCGTCAGGGAAGCGAAGAGCGTTCCGCTGACTGCAGACGATGTTCGTGCTTATGAAGGCTACTTCGATACATTGATTGGTCTGGTCAAGGTCAGCGGCAAATCGGGCGACTTGGTGGCCGAAGTCATGGGGCAGAAACTGGAGCTGCTGCCGCGGGAAGGGCAGCAGTTTGGCGCCCGCTTCAAGTTGTTCGGTTTCATCCCGATCAAGATCGCCATGCTGGAAGAGCTGAACCTGTCGCTGCACCGGATCGATGGGCATGATGCGCTGGCATTGAAGAGCAACGATCAGACCATGCTCATCGGCGAGAAGATCGTGCCGGTCGAGATCCCGCAGCCTGTGCTCGAATATGTCGGAGAATACGAAATTGTGAACAAACACGACGGCCCCATGCCGCAATCGGTCCGCATCCTGCATGAGGACGGATTGCTGATTGGTGCCTTCACGTTTGCCGAAAAGCCAGGTTTCGTGTTCCGTGCCGCGCTAAAGCCGGTTGCTGAGAATGAGTTGGTGCTGGAAGGATTGGGTCCGGGAAAGGGCGAAACCTTGCACTTGAAGAAAGTCGGCAGTGAGATGCACATAGATTTTTCCGGATTCGAGCTGCGCAAAATATCTTCCAGTCAGGGTTGAAATGCGCCTGCCTGCAAACGCAGTCTACGATGTCGCACCCATCGATCAAACCGGGCGCATCCTGTTGCTAATGTTGCCGGGGGCGAAGCATGCGCCGCGACATCTGGTCGAGAACGGGTTCATTCGCGCCCTGCGCGAGCGCAAGCTCGCCGTCGACGTGCTTGCGCTGGATGCGCACGCCGATCTGTATCTGGATGGCGAGCAGATCGAGCGCATGTTGCACGACACATTGAATGAGGCGCGCGCGCAGGGCTATTCCCGCATCTGGGTGCTGGGCATATCGCTGGGCGGAACGGGCGCAATGCTGTGTGCTGTCCGGCGTACAGCAGAGATAGAAGGTGTATTCCTGTTGGCTCCCTTCCTGGGGACACGCGGGATTATTGCAGAGGTGTCCGCAGCGGGTGGGCTAGGACACTGGCAGGCTGGCGAAATGGCCAGCCGGGATCGCGAACGGGCATTGCTGGCCCAGCTTCAGAATAGCCTGCTACACAATATGGCGGAGTTTCCGCCAATCTATCTCGGATACGGCAGTTCAGACCATTATCGCGGGGCAAGCGACTTGCTGGCAAAGCATCTGCCCGCGTGTCAGGTGGCAGTGATGCACGGGGGGCACGACTGGAAGACATGGATGGAGCTGTGGTGCATTTTGCTGGATAAAAGGCCGTTTTCCAACGCTGCAAGCAGTTCAGATTAAGCTTTCGTCGAGCTCGACTTAGGAGTAGTCTGCTGCGGGATAGTCGCAGCCAGGGGGTTCCGGCATGACCCGATATTCCGTTGAGCGTTTCAGAGCAGCCGTATTTCATATGTACCTGCGCGTGGCAGTGGCTGTTACTTTTCCCCTTTCCATTCTGTATTTCCTGTTTGTGGCAACACCTGACAGAGGTGCGGTGCCGTTTGTCTTTGCGCTGTTTGCCATGTGGCTGAAATGGCGAACTCGGCATGACAGCGAAGAATCCTTGCGTTACGCGGGCTGGTTTGTGCTGACGCTCATGTGCTTGATGCTTTATGGTGCATATGTCAGCAATGAAAAGCTGCATCAGGAAGTCTGGATGATGATATTCCCGATTGCATTCGCGCCCATCGTGGCGGAGCGCGAGCGTATTACCTGGATCGCAGTGGGAGCGCTGAGCCTGTTTGCAGTGTCGATGCTGCGTCTGGAGCCGCTCACTTTGATATCTGCCTTTGTGTTCCTGAGCGCATACCTGACGCTAGGTCTGATCACCATGATGCTGGTGCGGCACAACGAGCAGAACATCGAGCGCCTGGCGCACCTGACGATCACCGATCCGCTCACCAAAACCTATAACCGCGGCTACCTGAAAGAGGTAATGGCGAGCGAGATCAACCGCTGCAAGCGCAGCGGCCAGGCGCTGACAGTGATCATGCTGGATATCGACTACTTCAAGATGTTCAACGATACCTATGGGCATCTATATGGCGATAGCGTACTGGAGCAGGTGGCGGAATCACTGAAAAAGTCGGCACAACGGGCCGGTGACTACGTATTCCGTTACGGAGGGGAGGAATTCTGCATCCTCGCTTCCGGGCTGGACCGCGAGGAGGCCGGGCAATTCACCGAAAAATTGCGCCTGAGTATCTATGGCTTGAATATCGAGAACCGGCAATCTCCGCATCACCGGCTGACCGCATCGGCTGGTTTCTGGTGTGTTGCGGAGCTGAGCGAAATCACAACGAGTGCATTGCTGCTGAACGCCGATAACGCGCTTTACCGGGCCAAGGAAGCGGGGCGCGACAGGGTGGTTGATTTCGACGAGATTCCGCCGGCAGAGATCACCCGATCGACCCAGTTGCAAAGCGCGCCAGCCTGAATGACCGGAGTGGCCTGATCGGGCGACTCTATTTGAATTCGCGCAGTTCCTTCGGGGTGTCGTCGTGATTGCCGTGCGGATGCAGTTCGTAAGCCTTGACGAATATCTCTTGCGAGTTGTTCTTGGTGCGCGGTTCTGGGGTTTTCAGGTTGTGGTACTGCACGTCTTCACAGTAATAGATCATCTGCTTCTTGATGTTGCCAAGCAGGCTGGACTGCAGGCGGAAGCCTTCCCGTATCAGGGCTTTTTCCAGGGCTTCCAGCGAGTAATGCAGGATGCTGTAACGGATCAGCAGGCTGTTGGGATACGGTCCCATCTCGACGTGAAAATTATCCAGTCCGACCAGCAGCAGGTATACCGAGAAGAGCTGGTTGGCCGGCTCTTCGCTGAAGAACAGCAAACGTTCCTTTTGCAGTTCGAACGGATTCATTGCATTATTTCCCGCGCAATATGCTCATTCCCTTAAGCAGATTCAAGGCCTGATTCAACTGGTAATCGTTTTTTGCGCCGAATTCGGCGACCTCGACCTTGGTATCGCTGTCCTTGGCCTTGGTTTGTCCCTTGGCAGGTCTTGCTGCCGGTTCGCTCTTGTCCTCGCCCTGGCTGTTGCTCAGGTGTTTGTCCAGGTCGACCTCGCGCAAGCGGAAGGCATTGTCGAAGCCGGCCGTCGCCGGATCTTCCACGGCGATGTCCGGCACAATGCCCTTGGCCTGAATGGAGCGCCCGCTCGGCGTGTAATAGCGCGCAGTCGTCAGCTTGATGGCGGTGTTGTTGCCTAATGGCAGTATGGTCTGTACGGAGCCTTTGCCGAAGGACTGGGTGCCCATGATGACGGCGCGCTTGTGATCTTGCAGCGCTCCGGCGACGATTTCGGAAGCCGAAGCTGAGCCGCCGTTGACCAGCACAACCATCGGAACCGTCTTGAAGGCTTCCGGCAAATCTTTCAGATAATCAGTCTTGCCGCTGCCGCGCAGGTAATTGTCGGGGCTGGCGGTCAGGCGCATCTTGGCATCTTCAGTTCGCCCTTCGGTATAGACGACCAGCGCATCCTTGGGCAGGAAAGCGGCCGATACGGCGACTGCGCCGGTGAGCAGGCCGCCCGGATCGTTGCGCAGGTCGAGCACCAATCCCTGTAACGGGCCGTTGTTCTGTTTCTGCAGGTTTTGCAGTGCCGTTGCCAGATTTTCGCCGGTGTGTTCCTGGAACTGGGTCACGCGGACGAAACCGAAGCCAGGTTCGACCAGCTTGGATTTCACGCTCTGGACCTTGATGACTGCACGCGTCACGCTAATCTGCAACGGTTTTGATTCATTCTTGCGCACGATGGTCAGCAGGATGGAACTGCCCGGCTTGCCGCGCATGCGCTTTACCGCATCGTTCAGGGTAAGTCCTTTCACCAGCGTGTCATCAAGCTTGATGATGAGATCGCCGCTTTTTACGCCGGCATTGAAAGCCGGGGTATCCTCAATCGGCGAAATGACCTTGACCAATCCGTCTTCCATGCCGACTTCGATGCCGAGGCCGCCGAATTCCCCTTGCGTGCCGACCTGCAGTTCCTTGAAGGCGTCGGCATCCAGATAGGCAGAATGCGGATCCAGTCCGCTCAACATGCCGTTGATCGCCGACGTGATCAGGGTCTTGTCGCTGACAGGCTCGACATAATCGGTCTTGATGCGTCCAAACACTTCCGAGAAGGCGCGCAGTTCTTCGACCGGCAGAGGGAGCTCGGTATCCTTGTCGGCGACAGCGGAAAATTGCAGGCTGACCAGGATGCCTGCCACCAATCCAATGCCGATGAGACCATATTCTTTGAGGCGACGACTCATTTGATTTTCCTTGTTTAATGCCTGACCCATTTGCCGGGGTCGAAGGGTTTACCTTCGAAACGCAGCTCGAAGTATAAACCGGAATCCTGGTTGCCGCCGCTGCTGCCGACGGTCGCTATCACATCGCCGCTGCGCAGGCTGTCGCCCACTTGTTTGTACAGGGTCTCGTTGTTGCCATACAGGCTCATGTAGCCTTGACCATGATCGATGATGAGCAGATTGCCAAAGCCGCGCAGCCAGTCTGCATACACTACCTGCCCGGCAGCTACCGCCTTGACCGGCTGGTTGGGGGTTGCGCGCAGGAACCAGCCAGTCCATGCCATGGTGCTCTCCGGGCGCCGTGCGCCGAACTTGTTGCTTATCCTGCCCTTGACCGGCAATACCAATTTCCCTCTGAGGGACTTGAATGGGGCATTGTCGGTGTGAACGTCGGGCAGAGCATGCGCCAGTTTGTCGATCAATTGCGACAAGCGGTTCTCGTTGTGCTGCAAACGCCCGATTTCGCGTCGTTGCTGTTTCAGCTGCAGTGCAATCTTGTTCAGTACCTGCTGGCGGGCACGCCGATCCTGTTCCAGATGCTGCCGTTGCCCCTGTTCCTCGGCCCGCAAATCGGATATTTCGGCGCGCTTCCGGTTGACTTGATCGGTCACCGTCTGAAGTTGCGCCAGGCCATTGCGCAGCGACTTGAGCGTCGCGGCACGGTCGCGTGCGATGTATTCGTAATAGCGGAATTCGCGTGCGACCTGGTTGGGGTCGTTGTTGTTGAGCAGGAGTTTCAGATATTCCTGATCGCCGCCATCCAGATATTGCTGGTATAGCAGGCGCCCCAGCATGGCCTGCTGGGCTTGCAGTTCCTTGTCCATCGCGGCCGCCCTCTGCTGTAACGATGCCAATTCGCGGTTAGCCGCTTGCTGCTGTTGCGCGAGCTCGTGCAGCCTGCGGTTGCTGTCGCTGATGGCGCGTTCGGATTCGCGCAATCCATCCGCAACCTCGGATTTCGATTCGCTGGTTTTGTCGAATTCCTGCTGCAACGCGGCGATGCGTTTGCGCAACTTCTCCAGATCATCCGCCTGCGCGGCGTGTGCTGTCCCTGTCAGCAGCAGGAGGGGCAGCAGAACGAAACGCAGCGCAGCGATCACAGAATATGGATGAGCGACTTGCCGGTCATTTCCGGAGGTTGCGGCAGTCCCATCATTGCCAGCAAGGTGGGGGCGACATCCTGTAGCGCCCCGGTTCCGGCCGGCGCAATGTCCGCCTTGCGCCCGATATAGATGAACGGAACCGGGTTGAGGGTGTGTGCAGTGTGTGCCTGGTGTGTCGTGCGATCCAGCATCTGTTCGGCATTGCCGTGGTCGGCGGTGATAAGAACTTCGCCGCCGCATTCCAGCATCGCCTTCACCACGCGGCCGATGCAGACATCCAGCGCTTCCACCGCCGTGACTGCAGCGTCCATGATGCCGCTGTGGCCTACCATGTCGCCGTTGGCGTAATTGCACAGGATGGCCTGGTACTGCTGGCTGCGAATCGCCGCTTCCAGCTTGTCGGTGACCTCGAATGCGCTCATTTCAGGCTTCAGGTCGTAAGTGGCGACCTTGGGTGAGGGCACGAGAATACGATCTTCGCCGGGGAAAGGTTGTTCCTTGCCGCCGTTCATGAAATAGGTGACATGTGCATATTTCTCGGTTTCGGCGATGCGCAGCTGCTTCAGCCCCAGATTGGACAGGTATTCGCCGAAACTGTTGTGGATTTCGTCCGCGGTATAGGCGCACGGGAGGCGGAAATCTTCGCCGTAACTGCTGAGCGTGGTGAAGTTCGCCAGCCTGGGGAAACGGCTGCGGGTAAAACCTTCAAACTTCTCCTCGGTCAGGGCGCGGGTGATTTCTCGTGCCCGGTCGGCACGGAAGTTCATGAAAACGGCCACGTCTCCATCCTGCATCGCGATGGGGTCGCCGACGATGGTGGCCTGCACGAACTCGTCGTTTTCGCCGCGGGCATAAGCAGATTCCAATGCGGCCTGCGGAGTGGCTGCATGGTATGGAGCCTTGCCGGAAGCAAGCATGTCGTAGGCGATCTGCACACGTTCCCAGCGATTGTCCCTGTCCATCGCGAAGTAACGCCCGACCATGCTGGCGATGCGCCCGGCACCGAGTTGCGCACATTTGTCCTGTAGCGCCTGCAACGATTGCGCGGCGCTGCGCGGCGGCGTGTCGCGCCCGTCGAGGAAGGCATGGATGAAAATTTTCCTTAATCCGTTGCGTACTGCCAGTTCCAGCATGGCGTGGATATGCGCTTCATGGCTATGTACCCCTCCCGGGGAGAGCAGGCCGAGGATGTGCAGTGCAGTGCCGCGCTGTTTGGCCGTTGCCGCCGCCTGCTGTAACGCTGGATTGCTGAAGAAACTGCCGTTCTCGATGGCCAGGTCGACTTTGGTCAGGTCCTGATATACCACGCGGCCGGCGCCAATATTCAGATGGCCCACCTCGGAATTGCCCATTTGTCCGTTTGGTAGCCCGACGTGCAACTCGGAGGCATTGATCAGTGTGTGCGGATACTCACTCCAGATCCTTTCCCAGTTCGGCTTGCGCGCATGGGCGACGGCATTGAAGTCGGCTTCTTCGCGATAGCCGAAGCCGTCGAGTATGAGCAGTAGGACGGGGGTGATAGCTTGAGTAGGATGGTCGGTCATGCTGGCTTTTTTGTCACCAAAATATCAAAATATAAGCGGTTTCTAATTTACTACGGTTTCAAGCAATATAATTAAGGTGTAATTTTAGCTGATTTCGGGGCACCTGATGCCCTGCATCCAATGACGGCAGGCAAATATGACGAACGCACTGATCGATAAAGACGAACACATTCTGCAAGCATCGCTGGCAATGAAGGCGATCGCCCATCCTTTGCGATTAAAGATACTCTGCGTACTCGCGGACAGCGAACTGAGTGTCCAGGAGATCGTGGATAGCGTAGGGACCTCGCAAAGCAATATTTCCCAGCACCTCGCCATTCTGCGGGACAAGGGAGTATTGTCCACCCGCAAGGATGCCAACAGGGTGTTCTACCGCATCGGCGATCCGCGTACGCTCCGGCTGGTGGGGATGATGCGCGATGTGTTCTGTACTGTATAAGAGGCTCTGACAGATTCCGGGATTTGAGCATCGCGGGTGTGGGGTTGGCATAGCATATTAGAATATGCTAATATACAAAAACACTATTTCCTGAGGTAAGGCAATGAAACTGAATCTTGGTCTGTTTTTTGGTCTGTCGGTCTGCCTGGTCGCGCCAGTCCAGGCGGCGGAGCCGCTGGCGACCGCTGCGGTGCAGTTGCGCGAAGTCGAGCAGACATACAGCATAGACGGCGTGGTCGAGGCGACGCGCCAATCTACCGTGTCGGCCCAGATTTCCGGTCGCGTGAAGGCGATCTACTTCGATGTCGGGGATCGCGTCAGCAAGGGGCAGGTCATCCTGCGCATCGACGAGCGCGAGGCAAACCAGGCTTTGGCGGGCAGCAGGGCGCAATTGTCGCAGGCGGAGGCGGCATTGCAGAATGCGCGGCTGAACTACGAGCGCTCAAAGCAACTGTTCGAGCAGAAGTTCATCAGCCAGGCGGCACTGGACAAGGCCAAGTCGGATTACGAAGTGGCGAAGGCTCAGGCAGCGGCAAGCGAGGCGGGCGCGGAGCAATCTGCCCTGGCACAGAGCTACACATCCGTGCTTGCGCCCTATCCCGGCGTGGTGGCCGCGCGCTTGGTGGAGCTGGGCGAGATGGTGACTGTGGGCAAGCCATTGATGACCGGCTTCGATCCGTCGCAACTGCGGGTCATCGCCAGTGTGCCGCAAGAAAAACTCAAGGATATCGGCAGCCATCCCGTCGTGACGGTGGAAGTTCCTTCGCTGGAGCGCTGGATCAAGGCTGCTTCGGTCACAGTGCAGCCTTCGGCGGATGTGCGTACGCACAGCACGCAGGTGCGCGTCGATCTGCCTGCCAACCAGGCCAACCTCTATCCCGGGATGTTCGTGCGCACGCATTTTGTGGTGGGCAAAGAAAAGAAACTGCTGATCCCCAATAGCGCTGTCGTACATCGCAGCGAGGTTGTGGCAGTGTATGTGGTGGACGAAAAGGATGTGCCGCACCTGCGTCAGGTGCGCCTGGGCGAGGTGAACGAGCAGAATGAGATCGAGGTGCTGGCCGGATTGAATATCGGCGAGCGCGTTGCCCGCGATGCGGTGAAGGCAGGAATGGCGGCCGCGGAGAGCAAGCGATGAGCATGGGTGTTTCCGGCCGCATCGCCAGGATCTTCCTGCATTCCCAGATGACGCCGTTGCTGGCGCTGGTGGCAGTCCTGCTCGGGCTGTTCGCGGTGCTGGTGACGCCGCGCGAGGAAGAGCCGCAGATCAACGTCACCATGGCCAACGTGCTGATTGCCTATCCGGGGGCATCGGCGCAGGATGTGGCAAACACGGTGGCGACGCCTGCCGAGCAGGTACTGTCACAGATCGCCGGCGTCGATCACGTGTATTCGGTGTCGCAGCCGGGCATGGCTGTATTGACGGTGCAGTTCAAGGTAGGGGAGCAGCACGTCCCATCGCTGGTGAAGCTGTATGACGTCATCCTGTCGCACGCCGATTGGCTGCCTCCGACACTGGGCGTGTCCCAGCCCATCATCAAGGCCAAGGGCATAGACGATGTGCCGGTGCTGGCGGTCACGCTGTGGCGCGAGAATGGCATCGGCGGGGTGGCGCTGACGCAGGTTGCGCATGCCATCGAGGCTGAATTGAAACGAGTCGGCGGCACCCGCGAAGTGTCGACCTTGGGAACTACGCCGCGCGTAGTCCGGGTGCTGCTCGATCCGGAAGCCCTGAATGCGCATCAGCTTTCGGTGCAGGAAGTGCGTAACGCACTGCAGGCGTCCAATGTCTCCCAGAGTGCGGGCAATCTGGTGCAGAACAACCGCGAGGTGCTGGTGCAGACGGGCGTTTTCCTCAGCGATGCCCGGGAAGTCAGCCAGCTGGTGGTCGGGGTGACCGACGGCAAACCGGTATTCCTGCGCGACGTTGCTGAAATACTGGATGGTGCCGACCAGCCGACCAGTTATGTATGGATGGGCTCGGGAGCGGCGGGGGAAGACAAGAGCATCAAGACCAAGGGCGAGTTCGGTGCGGTGACCATCGCGGTGACCAAGAAGCCGGGCGAGAATGCAGTCGATGTTGCCGACAAGCTGCTGCATCGCGTGGACGAGTTGAAGGGCAGCGTGATTCCCGACGACGTGAAAGTGACCGTTACGCGCAACTACGGCGAGACTGCCAACGACAAGGCGATGAAGCTCATCAAAAAATTGTTCTTCGCCACTTTTGCCGTGGTCGCCCTGGTGTGGTTTGCACTCGGCCGGCGCGAAGCCGCGATCGTCGGCGTGGCTGTGCTGCTGACCCTGGCGGTGACGCTGTTCGCGTCGTGGGCTTATGGCTTCACGCTCAATCGCGTGTCCCTGTTCGCGCTGATCTTCTCCATCGGCATCCTGGTCGACGATGCGATCGTCGTGGTCGAGAACATCCATCGACGCCGCGAACTGGCCCAGCACCAGCCCTTGTCTGAGATTATCCCGGAGGCCGTGGACGAGGTTGGCAGCCCGACCATTCTGGCCACCTTTACCGTCATTGCGGCGCTGTTGCCGATGGCATTCGTCAGCGGCCTGATGGGGCCCTACATGAGCCCGATTCCGATCAATGCCAGCATGGGCATGCTGATCTCGCTGGCGATCGCATTCATCATTACGCCCTGGCTGGCGCACAAGCTGGCAGCTCCGCACCATGCGGTAGTCAAGGACGAGCGCGACAGCAAGATCATGCACTTTTTCCGCAACCGTCTGTCGCCGTTCCTGAACAAGGAGCACGGCAAGCCGGCGCGCCGCAAGCTGTGGCTGGGGATCATGGGTGCACTGCTGTTCGCGGTGTCGCTGGCGGTGGTCAAGCTGGTGGTGCTGAAGATGCTGCCGTTCGACAATAAATCCGAGTTTCAGGTGGTGGTCGACATGCCGAGCGGCACGGCGCTGGAACAGACCGCCGGCGTGATGCATGAGATCGGCGCATATCTGGCGACCGTGCCCGAGGTGACGGATTACGAGGCCTACGCGGGAACCGCTTCGCCCATCAATTTCAACGGATTGGTGCGTCAATACTATCTGCGCAGTGCGGCGGAGCAAGGCGATATACAAGTCAACCTGCAGGACAAGCACCACCGTTCCCGCAGCAGCCATCAAATCGCCACTGCAGTGCGCGAACCGATCGAAAAGATCGCCAAGGTCTGGGGCGCCAAGGTCAAGGTTGTCGAGGTGCCGCCGGGACCGCCGGTGATGTCGCCCATCGTCGCCGAGATATACGGGCCGGAATATAACGGCACCCGCCAGGTGGCAACCAAGGTGCGCGAGCAGTTTATCGCCACTCCCGACATCGTCGGCATCGATGATACCGTGAGCGAAGTTGCGGCCAAGGAGGTATTGCGCGTGATGCAGAGCAAGGCGGCCCTGCTTGGCGTGGCTCAGCGCGATATCGTGGATGCGGTTCAGGTCGCCTTGTCGGGGCAGGATGTCACTGCCCTGCACGATGCCGATGCGAAATATGCGCCGCCGATACGCCTGGGCTTGCCTGCAGAGAAACGCAGTCGCATCGATGACGTGCTGAAGCTCAAGGTTCGCGCACGCGATGGAGCGATGGTGCCCCTGTCGGAGGTGGTGCAGGTGGTGAAGATGCAGCGCGACTACCCGATCTACCATAAAGACCTGTTGCCGGTGGTCTACGTGACCGGAGATATGGCCGGCAAGCTGGATAGCCCGCTATATGGCATGTTCGGCATCAATGGCAAGACCAGCGGCATGGAGCTGGAGCAGGGCGGCAAGCTGATATCCTACTTCATCAGGCAGCCTTCGGATCCCTATTCGAGTTATGCATTGAAATGGGATGGCGAATGGCAGGTGACCTACGAGACCTTCCGCGACATGGGCATCGCCTATGCGGTGGGGCTGGTGCTGATCTACCTGCTGGTGGTGGCGCAGTTCAAGAGCTACGTCGTGCCGCTGGTCATCATGGCGCCGATCCCGCTCACCATCATCGGTGTGATGCCCGGGCATGCGCTGTTCGGTGCGCAGTTCACCGCGACCTCGATGATCGGCATGATCGCCCTGGCCGGCATCATCGTGCGGAATTCCATCCTGCTGGTGGATTTCGTCAATCTGCAGCTGCGGGATGGTGTGGATCTGCAGCATGCGGTCATCAATGCTGCCGCGGCGCGCGCCAAACCGATCCTGCTGACCGGGCTGGCCGCCATGCTGGGGGCGTTGTTCATCCTGGATGACCCGATCTTCAATGGCCTGGCCTTGTCGCTGATCTTCGGCATCCTGGTGTCGACCCTGCTGACGCTGATCGTCATCCCGGTGCTTTATTACGCCACGCTGTACAAGAAATTCCAGTAAAATCGTCAACCGTTAAGGAGCTTTGAGCATGAACGCAGAACGTATCGTCCGGATTGTTGCAGGCAGTTTCATCATGTTGTCGTTGGCGCTGGGCGTCGAAGCCAGTCCGCTGTTCGTCAGCAAATACTTCCTGTTTTTCACCGCCTTTGTGGGGCTGAACCTGTTTCAGAGCGGTTTCACGCAGATATGCCCGTTGAATAACATCCTCGCCCGCCTGGGCGTCAAAGGCAGTTGCTAAACAATACCCCTTCCTCTTCGCTCAAGTTCGCCCACATCAGCCTGGCCTTCGTAGGCCTGATGTGGGTTTTGCCTTTTCTGTACTACCAGCATGGATATCCCATCACGACCTTTTATCAGGAGTGGGGAACCGGGCTGCTCGGTTTGTGTGCCATGCCCCTACTGCTGACAGCGCGCTACTGGCAGGCGCCGGAAGTGCCACGTATCGTGATGCTGCCCATCGGGCTGATGCTGTTGCTGATGCTTCAGTTTCTGGTGAACCGGATTACGTATTTCGACCACGTGATGCTGCTGGTGCTGTATTTCCTGTTTGCCGCCTTGCTTGTCATGCTGGGGCAGCGCCTGCGCGTGGAATTGGGATTGCCGGCGGCGGCGACGATCCTGGCGGTATTTCTCTTGTGCGGCGCCGAACTGAATACGCTG